>CALFWP010000153.1 GCA_937927905.1 uncultured Neomegalonema sp. | reverse complement strand
GGAGAGATCAGCCTCGTTTACGCCGGCGGTATCCGTAATGGCGCCGACGTTGCCAAAGCAATTGCTCTGGGTGCGGATGCGATTGCAATCGGTCACTCCTCACTGATGGCTTTGAACTGTAACAAAGATATCCCCGAGGCTGATTTCGAAAGCGAAATGGGCGTTGAGGCGGGATACTGCTATCACTGTCATACGGGCCGTTGTCCGGTCGGTGTTGCAACGCAGGATCCTGAACTGCGCAAGCGTCTTGATCCCGATGAGGCGGCAGAGCGGGTCTATAACTTCCTGCACACTCTGACCATTGAGGCACAGCTTTTCGCGCGGGCTTGCGGTAAAACCAACATCCACTCGCTTGAGCCGGAAGATCTTGCCGCGTTGACCATGGAAGCTTCCGCAATGGCCGCTGTGCCGCTTGCCGGTACTGACCATACTGTCGGCGTCAACAATTATCACGATCTGTAAGAGGGATATCGGGATATGGCTGGAACTCAATATCGCGGCTCCGAGATCGTTGATGTCGATCAGTTTCTGAAAGACAAGGATGGTCTCGCGTCGGAACGTGAAAAAGAAATCGGACAGCACATCGGCTATCGCTATGATGTGAATCTGGTGCCCGATTACACGCGGATGACGCCGTTTCTGACTAAGTACGTCGAAACCATGGGGTGGGATGACCTCAACTGGCTGGAAGATGTTCATATGGGATACGAAGAGGGCAAACCCGCCGTCTTTGACCGGAACATCAACGGTTGGGTCCGTGTACCCGATACCATTGATCTGCCGGATAATCAGCAGGACCGCGATATGATTGCGCGTGAATTGTTGATCAAATTCCAGATGTCCGACCGTCATCCGCTCGTGCAGTTGCGCGAAGCGTACCGGAAGTACTGATGGCAGCAGGTGCCGGACATATCAATGTGTGCGGGGGGCTATTATGATCCCCGCACACAGTTTGCCGCGTAACAATGAGGGAGCTGTCCTTCGCGACAGTTTTCTGCGTTGGCAGTGCCGTATCCGTCAGATGATGATGCGCGAGGATTTGGGCCGGCCATCCGACGGTATAACGCCTGAGCTGACTCTGATCGGTGAGGATGCACCACTAGGTCATATTATCACGGTCATGAATAAGACGATTGCAAACGGCATGACGGAAGAATTCCGCCACATGGTGCGTAAGACTCACGATCCGGCACAGCGTCGTGAGAATGCAATCCGTTTGTTTAGTGAGGCGTATTACCAGAAGGCTGATACATTTTCTGATATTCTGACCTCGACATTCCCGCCCGGTTCAAAAGGGGCGGCCGAAATTCGGGCTGCTGAGCGTTGTACGTTGCGCTTTGAAGCGTTTCGCCAGACATTTGATGTTGTCTGTAAGGTTTGGGTCCTTACCGAGCATAATCCGCTCCATCAGTCTACTTACTGGCATAATATGCTGTTTAATCCGGCTTTGTCCGAATCAACTGTCATCCTGGGATTTGAGCCGGATTGGACCAAATCCACTGCTGATCCGGCACCCAAAGGAGCCTGAACGATATGTCATCCGGATATGTGATTGCTCAAATAAACGTTACTGATCCGGAAGCATATAAGGATTACGTGGCCGCAGTGTCGCCGATTGTCGCGAAATATGGCGGTGAATATCTCGTTCGCGGCGGTCCTGCTGAACACTTTGAAGGCGATAGCATCGGTGAACGCACTGTTGTGATCCGCTTTCCGACGTTGCAGGCTGCGAAGGACTGGTATCACAGTGAAGAATACGCCCCTGTCCGCGCCATGCGGCAGGCGGCGTCAAACGGCCTCCAGACTATAGTGGAGGGACTTTGAGTATTTTAAACCGCCATCAAGAGCGGCCTGGAATTCAAACAAGGCGGCCCGTCCGCCGGAACAAGGGAGAAAACAATGAAGAACGTTATTAAGGGTATCGCCGCTGCAGCGGTTATCGCAATGCCGGTTGCCGCATTCGCGGAAGCGGAATCGGATGATCCGATCATCATCGTACAGAACAACTGGACCAGCCAGCTTGTGCTGTCCTACGTGGTGGGCAAAGTTCTTGAGGAAAAAGGCTACACGGTGGAATATGCGCCATCGGACAGCCAATTGCAGTTCCAGGCCATTGCGGATGGTGACATGCACTTCCAGGTCGAGGCCTGGGAAGGGTCCATGAAGTCGGCCTTTGAAAAGGCGGTTGAGAATGGCATGATTGATGCCGGCACGCACTCTGCACTCACGCGTGAGGAATGGTGGATTCCGAATTACGTTCTGGAAACATGCCCGGGTGCAGGGTCGTGGCAGGGGCTGGACCGCTGTGCAGAGCAATTCGCGACAGCTGAAACCAAGCCGAAAGGCCGCTTTGTCGGGCCGCCTGCAGACTGGGGCAAGAACTACGCGGACCGCATTGATGCGCTTGAAATGAACTTTGAGGCCATCAATGTCGGACAGGCCGCGACCCTCTGGGCTGAGCTGCAATCCGCCTATGACCGTAAAGAGCCGATCGTTCTGTTCAACTGGACGCCGAATTTCATTGAGTCCAAGTTCGAAGGTCAGTTCGTTGACTTCCCCGCACCTTCTGCGGCCTGTAACGAAGTCAAAGAATGGGGTCCGAACCCGAACGCAACAGGCGATTGCGGCGCACCGCATAGCGGCTGGCTGAAAAAGGCTGCATGGTCCGGTCTGGCAGAAAAATACCCGGGCGCATGGAGCGTGATGCAAAATGTTGACTTCTCCAATTCACAGATTGCTGCTGCGGCTCTCCTGGTTGACGTTGACGGTATGGAGCCTGAAGAAGCCGCTGAAAAGTGGATCGAAGACAACGCGGATGTTGTTGCCAGCTGGTAATCAATAACTTTTCTATGAAGGGCCGGGCGGCTTATTGCCCGGCCTGATTTACTTTGTTTATTTGATCGGGGCATTGCCAGATGACATCTGAGGTCCAGATAAAATGCCGTAATATCTGGAAAATTTTCGGCGATAATCCAAAACGTTTCATGAAGCGCCACAATGGTGCGCCCACTGCAGAAGCATTGAAAGAGGGTGGGTATATCGGGGCGGTTCAGGACGTGTCCTTTGATGTCCATGCCGGTGAAATTCTGATTATTATGGGCTTATCTGGGTCAGGAAAATCCACTCTGATCCGGTGCATTACGCGTCTCAACGATCCTACCGCAGGAGAGATGGAGTATGAAGGGCGTGACCTTCTGAAAGTTTCCGAACGTGAACTGATCGATATCCGACGCCATAAAATGGGCATGGTATTTCAGAGTTTCGGTCTTCTGCCGAACCGGGATGTTTTGGAAAATGTGGCATTTCCTCTAGAAGTTCAGGGGATGGACAAAGCCGAGCGCGTACAGCGCGCAAAAGATATGATCGAACTGGTCGGTTTACAGGGCCGTGAAAGTTATTTTCCGCGTGAGCTGTCGGGGGGACAACAGCAGCGGGTCGGCATTGCACGAAGTTTGGCGGTTGAACCGGATATCTGGTTTCTGGATGAACCTTTCAGTGCTTTGGACCCTCTGATCAGGGCTGAAATGCAGGATGAATTCATGCGCCTGCAACAAAAGCTAAAAAAGACGATTGTATTTATCACGCATGATTTTGAAGAGGCGACAAAGCTGGCTGACCGTATCGGGATTATGAAAGACGGGAGGATGGTGCAGCTCGACACACCGGAACGGATTGTTCTTAATCCTGCGGATGATTATGTCGCCGAATTTGCGCGTAATGCACCGCGGGAGCGGATTGTTTCTGTAGGTACCATCATGAAACCGGTTGATCCGGCTGCAGCGGGCAGCGTGGCGCAATCGGCTAAAATCGGAACGGTGGCCGAACAGGTTCTGACTGCGGACGGACCGCTGGCGGTCACGGATGAAACGGGCATGATTGTTGGTTCTGTGACCCGTGAAGATGTCGCTAAAACAATATTCAGCCGGGATGCAGCATGACGGACGCGACAGCGAACGGGCATAAAGTAAAGACGGATGCGGCGTTTAAAATGCCGTCCTATTGGGCATCTGTGTTCGCCATCACACTTCTTGCTCTCCTGTTTCATGTCATAATGCCCGGAGTATTGCCGGATCGCTGGTGGCCGGAATGGGAAATTCCTGCCGAAGAATGGTTGACCACGCGCATTGAATGGCTGAAATCCGAGGCGACGATTTTCGGGATCGCGTTTAAAGATATCACCCGTGCAATCGGGGAAGCGCTGAAGGCACCTGTGAAATGGGCCGAATATGTGCTCTATCGCGGCCATGCGAATATCGCTTGGATTTGGTTAGCGATTATTCTGGCCGGAGTCGTGTCTTATGTCTCGACACTGCGCAATGCCTTTATTGCCTGCGTTCTTTTTTTGTCACCAATCTTTCTGGCATTTTTTCTGGGAGATGCTGCGCCGGAAGCGATTACGTCACTGCCGAAGACGCTGTCCGGTCTGCTGAAAGACATTGGTGCTAAGGCTTTATATGGCCCTGTTCCGTGGGTTGCCATTGCTGTGGGTATTGCCTTGCTCGGTCATTGGATCGGCGGTTGGAGGCTGGCGCTTCTCTGTGCGCTGAGCATGGTTTATCTGGCGCTGTTCAATGTCTGGAAGGATACAATGCGCACGATGACAATTGTTGTCGTGGCTGTACCGATGGCGGCCTTTATCGGTGTTGTTCTGGGCATCTGGGTGACACGCTCAAAACTGGCAGCAAGGATTATAACGCCGGTTTTTGATCTGATGCAGGCTGTACCGCATATGGCCTATCTTGCGCCGGTGGCCGCTCTTTTCGCGCTTGGTCCGGTGACGGCATTGATTGCGACAGTTGTTTTCGCCATGCCGCCGATGGCGCGCTGTACCATACTTGCCTTACAAACCGTGCCGGAAGAGATTATTGAATCCGGAAAAATGTCCGGCTGCACCCGCAGTCAATCCCTTTGGAAAGTAGCGCTTCCATCCGGGAAACGTACCCTGATGCTGGGCATCAATCAGGTTGTGATGCAGACGTTTGCCATGGTTGTGATCGCTTCAATTGCCGGTGCGCAAGGGCTGGGACATAAGCTGTTATATTCCCTGCAGCAGTTGAAACTTGGGACGGCGATTGAACTTGGTATTGCGATTTCCGTGGTTGCGATTGTGCTGGACCGGTTGACACAGGGGTATGCTGATAAAGAGACGGACCACTTTGCCGCTGTAAAGTCATGGGGTCAGCAACATAAGCACATGCTGATTTTTCTCATCGTTCTTGTGCTCACTTACATCGCGGCGATCTGGTTTCGTGATGTGGTTATTCCACCCTCCAAGCTAGTCTATACCGGTGCCGAGGGGAAAGTGACGCTGTTTGACCCTAAGGTCCTTGCGCGGTGGATGGATGGCGGTATCCGTGAATTCAACAAAAACGCGTTTGATTATATCAATCCGATACGCGACTGGGTGACGTTGAATTTCCTGATACCTGTACGGAATTTTTTCTTGTGGATGCCCTGGCCGGTGTTCGTTTTTGTAGTTGGTGCCGCCGCATGGCGCTACGGCGGTTTATCCGTATTGTTGTTATGCCTCTCATTGATGGCCTCTTTTATTGTGACGGGTTTCTGGGAAGAGACGATGAAGACCACCTATCTGGTTCTCATCGCAGCGCTATTATGCGTGCTGATTGGTGTACCCCTCGGTATATGGGCCGCGCGTTCGGACAGGTTCGCAAAAATACTGATGCCGGTGTGTGATACGCTGCAAACTTTCCCGTCCTTTATTTATCTGATCCCCGCGATTATGTTGTTCAGGGTCGGTGATTTTGCAAATGTGTTTGCTATCATCCCTTACGCAATGGTTCCGGCGATCCGGTATACTTACCTCGGGCTAAAACGTATTCCTCAGGTCACGGTCGAAGCGGCGATCGCAAATGGCACGACAAAGTGGCAACGGCTCTGGAAAGTCGAATTACCCGTTGCCATTCCCGAAATCATGCTGGGCCTCAATCAGACAATCATGATGGCGCTTGCGATGACCGCGATTACCGCGCTGATCGGGTCTACCGATCTGGGACAGGAAGTGGTCCGCTCGATTTCGACACAGAATTTCGGGCGCGGTATTCTCGCCGGTTTCTTTATAGCCGCGCTGGGGATTATCGCTGACCGGATTATCGGATCGTGGGCCAATGAACGCAAAAAACAATTGGGAATAGGCTGATGGGGTTCTATTCAAAGTTTGAGACCGGTTATGAGCGCGGCGGTATACTTATCCCCGGTCTTAGAGTTCTGCCCGAAGATGTGGAACGGTATCCTGTAGCGGCACTCGGTTCGGTGACTTTGGATATTGACGAGTGTGATGAGATTTCCGTTCTGGACCCCGAAGGCCTGCAACCTGCTGAGCTGATATTTTTTAATACTGCAGGACTATCAAAGGCGGCGATGATCGGAGCATCCTCGTCCGGTGAGCCGTCCGGTTTACAATCGCTTCTGAATGAAGGTGACCGAACGGCCCGCGCTCTGCGAACGGCATTGGATCAGAGGGGCCTTGACCTCGGCAGAGCGGAGGCGGTGCGGATTTTTACCGCCGGGTCGCGTGCCGGTGATATGGAAACATTTCATGCCGCTGAATCCGGCACTTTGATCATCGCCGCCATCGGCGCGCGAATGCAGCCCCATGAAACGAATGCGCCGACGGATCTGATTGTTTATGTCAAACGGTCAACGCGCAGGAATGCTAAAAACCGCCTTGCGCCACCTGATCCGCTTGCGGACGCTCTGATGGATGTTAATATCCTGCCGGGCCGTGCCCACGCCTATCAGGTTAAAAAAGGTCAATGGATACAGATTGTTGATGTCCAGGGACGCCAGTGCTCGGATTTTCAGGCGTTCTCTCAGCGCAAACTGGATAAGGGGATCGAGCACGAGATTGACCCGACAACCACACGGTCGCTGAATGGCGCGATATACCCGCAGCCCGGTCTGCTCTCGAAATACTGGACTGTTGATCAGGAACCGCTTGTCGAGATGATGCGTGATGACGTGATGCGCCATGACACGTTTGGGGCGGCTTGCACTGCGCGCGGTTACGAAGATGCGGGCTATCCGGGGCATCTGAATTGTACGGATAATATCAATGGCGCGACATCAAAGTTCGGCCTGAACCCGCGCGCCAGCTGGCCGGCGCTGAACTTTTTTTACAATACGGCTTTGGATGCGCATCATCAGATTACCCATGACGATCCCTACACGCGCCCGGGCGAATATCTGATGATGCAGGCGCTGGATGATCTGGTCTGTGTTTCGACCTCCTGCCCTTCGGATATTGACGCGACAAACGGCTGGGACCCGACGGATATTCAGGTACGGGTTTACGGCGAAAATGAACTATTCAAGCGCTCGGTCGGGTACCGTGCCAGCGTGGAGGCAGATTTGGAAGACAGTAAGAAAACGGGTTTTCACGAATGCTTTGCCCGGCACACCAGAGACTTTGTGGCTTACAACGGTTATTGGCTGCCGCAACAAATGAACAACCATGGTGCAATTGACGAATACTGGGCCTGCCGTGAAAAGGCGGTGGTTATGGATTTGTCGCCGCTCCGTAAATATGAAGTGACCGGACCCGATGCCGAAAAGCTGATGCAGATGTGTGTCACGCGGAACATGAAAAAACTTTCTGTCGGCGGCGTGGTGTACACGGCTATGTGCTATGAGCATGGCGGTATGATTGATGACGGCACGGTTTTCCGGCTTGGCGATGATCTGTTCCGTTGGATCGGCGGGAATGACACGTCGGGGCTTTGGTTGCGTGAACAGGCTGAAAAACACGGATTACAGGCCTGGGTGCGGAATTCGACGGATCAGCTCCATAACATCGCACTGCAGGGGCCGAAGTCGCGGGCGATTATGGAAGAGGTTTTCTGGACAAATCCCGATAAACCGGCAATGTCCGAACTGGAATGGTTCCGCTTTACACCGGCGCGTATCGGTGACTTGCAGGGTACGGCGGTTGTTGTCTCGCGTACCGGATATACCGGTGAATTGGGTTATGAGGTTTTCTGTCACCCGCGAGATGCGGTTGAGGTGTTTGATGCAATCTGGGAGGCGGGACAAAAACACGGCCTGATCCCTTGTGGTCTGAACGCGCTCGATATGTTGCGGATCGAGGCCGGCCTGATTTTTGCCGGGTATGATTTTGACGATACGACAGATCCTTTCGAGGCCGGTATCGGCTTTACGGTGCCGTTGAAAACCCAGGAAGATGACTTTATCGGACGTGACGCAATCGAGCGCCGGAAAGCCAATCCGCGAGACAAACTGGTTGGTCTTGATATTGAGGGAGGCAATGTTCCCGCACACGGAGATTGTGTTCGCCTTGGTAAAGCACAGGTAGGGGTGATCACTTCGGCTGTTAAGTCGCCCATACTAGGCAAGGTTATCGCGCTCGCCCGTGTTGATGTGACTGTTACTGAAGAGGGCACGGCTCTGGAGGTAGGCCAGCTTGACGGCCATCAGAAACGTCTACCTGCAACTGTATGCCGCTTTGCCCATTTCGACCCGACAAAAGAGCGGGCCAAGGGCAATTACTGAAAGTATCTTTAGGCATTTGAAGTCATAAAAAAAGGGCCGCATTGTGCGGCCCTTTTCCGTATTATCATTGCTGTGGTTTTGTCCCCCGGTATGATCCGAAGGACAAAGGTCAGCGGGCCTTTTACTGGCTCGCACCCCGCGCCCGGTCGCGTTCGCGACGGTAGGCAGCGGATTCGTGACCATGCCCGATCAGAAGGGCCAGTACACAAAGCGCCATAGCGATAATCAGCCAGATGCCTTCCGATGTTGCAAACCAGAGTGGTGCTTCTGCACCTTCGGCCAGAACGGTTGCGCCGTTGTAAATCGCGCCCTCTGCCGAATTCCAGGATGCTTCTTTTAATGGTGACCCGAACATATTTCTATCTCCTTATTCGGCAGGGGTGTGATGAGAGGCCATGCCTTCCGGGTAAGCCACGAGCGGTACTTTCACCGGATCGAGACCGGCCATTTGCGACTCGTCATCAACACGTAAAATCCCTAGAATCCGCATGACCAGCGAGATGACATATCCCGGTACAAAGCCGCACAGGAACATCATCAGAGCGCCGACTGCCTGACCATAAAGGCTGATTGTCGGAACACCGACATCACCGGACAATGCAGGATATCCGCTTGCGAAAATACCGCAGGCCAGAACACCCCATACGCCGATAAAGCCGTGAACCGTGACAGCGCCGACGGCATCATCAATGCCCATATTTTCAAGTATTTTCGCAAGCGGTGCCAGCATTGCACCACCGGCAAAGGCGACAGCAAAGGCCATTGGCGGCCAGAAAAAGTCCATGCCTGATGCACAGGAGATAATGCCTGCAAGGGCACCGGACATCATCCAGAACGGATCACGGGTAAAGGCCCATGCACCGATAACACCACCGGCAAAGCCCATCAGAATATTGAAGGCCAGTGTCGAAAGCGTCATTTTCGTGCCGTAGATCGATGTCCACATGCCTGCATCAAACGACCAGGCTTGGCCCGGTACAAGAACGCAGGCCATCAGGAAACCGAAGAATCCGACCATAATCATCATCAGGCCGATGACAGTCAGCGGCATGTTGTGACCGGACAGGTCATTTGCGGTTCCGTCCGGATTAAATTTGCCGAGACGCGGCCCCAGATTGATCAGTACGCCAAGTGCAAAGAAACCGGCGACCATATGGACCACTCCGGCAGCGCCGAAGTCATGATAGCCGTATTCGGTCACAAGCCATCCGCTTGCGCTCCATCCCCAGGCGGCAGCCACGACCCAGGCAAAAGAGCCTAAGACAATCGCCAGTACGATAAATGAACTCACGCGGATACGCTCAATCACGGATCCGGAGAAAATTGAGGCGGTTGTTGCAGCGAACAACGCAAAAGCACCCCAGAAAACACCGGTAATGGTATCCCCGAGGTTGGGTCCCATAACTGCACCGGCAGGGTTCGCAAAATCAATTCCGACTTGCCAGGATTCTGCTGTTGGCAAAAGACCCGGTGTCCAGGCCCAGTAAACAAACCAACCGAAGAAATAGAAGGTCGGCATCATGAAAGCAAAGGCGAGGATGTTTTTGATCCCGGAAGCCAATACGTTCTTCAGACGGCTTGCACCCATCTCATAGGCAAGAAATCCTGCATGGATAATCACCATGAGCGGTATAGTTACGTAATAATAAACTTCGGCAATAACAAAATTCGGCGTACCGCTGCCGGCGGCCTCCAATGCCGCGACTTTGGCGGCCAATTCAGCGAGTTGTTCTTCCACTGCGTCCTCCCCTTCGGACTGTCGGATCCGGGATTATGATCCGGTACCCTGTAATAATTATCTCAGGCCTGCGGTAAATTTCACCGCACACCCAATAAAACCTTACCCAAGATTTCGGGTGTGACGAGTCCTTTATTTGATTGGTCCGGAAGTGGACTAAAAATGCCACACGCGTAATTTATAATAGGGGGGTGATGTATGCTTCAGATGGAAAAACGGTGCAGTCATGTGTCCATGACGATTCGAAAAGCGGGCATTCAGGACGGTATTAATCGGGCATTATTTGCCGGTTGAGACTGTAGTTTTCCACCGCCTCCGTTATGAGTGATTAATAATGTTATCAGGGTTTCAAAGGGGGCTTAAATGCTTGTTGTGATTTTCGAGGTCTGGCCTGCGGATGGCCGTAAGGATGAATATCTTGCGTTGGCCGCAACTATGAAAAAACATTTGGCCGGTTTTGACGGATTTATATCCGTTGAACGGTTTGAAAGCCTGACAGAGCCCGGGAAGCTGCTGTCTGTTTCATTCTGGCGGGATGAAGCGGCGCTTGATAACTGGCGCCGGTTTGAGCAGCATCGCGAGATGCAGAAAATGGGACGGGAGGGGATGTTCAGGGATTACCATTTGCGCATCGCCAGCGTCATGCGGGATTATACGTTATCAAACCGCGATGAAGCACCGGAGGATAGTAAAGCGCTGCATGGTTGAATATTTGAACGACACAGTGGGCAAAGCGCAGAATTATGGTCGCAATGTTCCGATAGCAAATCCCAGACGTGTCTTGCCTGCAATACGGACAATTTTATGAATGCCCTTTTGACTCGTGGTTTCGAACCATACGTCAAACGGGAAATAACGCTGTTCTTTTTGCAGTTTTGCCTCAAAGCCTGCAATGCGTTCATATATTCCGAAACACCACGTAACCGGTGTTTTCCATTCCGGCGAAGGCGGTTTTTCCGAGCCGGGGCGCTCATCTTTCGGCAGCAGAATGATATCATAGCGGCGCTTGCCGTCAAAAACCGGTATCGTGCGGTTGCACAAGCCCGATCCGTCCTGCGGTGTCATGATGGTGACAGCGGCTGTGACCGGATCAAGCGTACCGGGATGTTCGGAGGCCCTTGTATCATAGGCCTTTTTTTCATCAGGAGGCGTGATTGAAACCTTAGCAAGTTCGCTGGCATAGACCATATTAATGGTCTGATCGTTGCTGCGGCTGTTAAAGCTTGTTTTATAGGTGTCAGGGGCCAGATGACCCTTGGTATGGCGGTATCCTTTGACCGAGGCTCCAAGACGTCCGCTGATGATCAGGTCAAGGATGCCCCGGGTCTTTGCCTCGGATTTCGCATTATACCCCAATCTGCCGATTTCACCATTCAGAGAGATCGTCGCAATCGGAAGGCCGCCGATGTAAAAGTCGTAGGTCGTTGAGAACGGGGTTTTATTATCAAACAGATCGGTTGCCGATGCGGTCCCGCAGATCAGAAAGGCAAGGGTCAACCCCTGGAAAACGCCGGTATAACGTCTCATTTGGCCCTCCCGGTTTCTTTCAGCGTCTGAATTTTCGCGGAAGACCCGTGAAAAGACTGACTTTCAGGTTGATTGCATTATTGCCTTAAGCGGCCCTGTAACAATTTTCATTCAGTGTCATGAAGAGGGTAAAAATATTGATAAAAAACCGCTGGTACCCCCATTTTCTTACCTGTGCGTTGCCATGCCACAAACTTTGAAAGTACTTTCACGAAAGCCGCTTCTCTTTCACCAGGTGCCTTTCCCGCCACCTTCTGTCTGGTGCAGGATCAATGCGGGCTGTAAAGCCGGACACACATCAGGTACGGCGGGGCCATGACACAGATGAGCAATCCGGAATTTGCACTTAACACCGATACACGCCGGCTTAGGCAAGGTTTGCTTGGCGGAGAGAGGCGGGCTTTGTCGCGCGCAATTACTTTGGTCGAGTCAACCCGGGCCGACCATCGTGCTCAAGCCTCGGCACTTGTGGCTTCGCTAAGCGGTCAAAGCGGGACGGCGGTGCGCATCGGGCTATCGGGTACGCCCGGCGTGGGCAAATCGACTTTTATTGAAAGTTTCGGAATGAAACTTATAGGGCAGGGGCGTAAAGTTGCTGTCCTGGCCGTCGATCCGTCCTCGACAATCGCAGGGGGGGCGATACTCGGCGATAAAACCCGTATGGAGCGGCTTGTCCGCGAGCGGTCCGCTTATATCCGGCCTTCGCCCTCAGGGGGGGAGCTTGGCGGAGTGGCGCGCCGTACACGCGAAGCGATCCTTTTATGCGAGGCGGCCGGGTTTGATACCGTGCTGGTCGAGACAGTCGGAGTCGGTCAATCCGAAACTGCTGTGGCGCAGATGACAGATATGTTTCTTTTGCTGCTCGCTCCGGCGGGCGGGGATGAGTTGCAGGGCGTTAAGCGCGGTGTCATGGAAATTGCGGATCTTGTTGTCATCAACAAAGCGGATGGTAACACTAAAAATGCCGCTCAGCGTACCCGTGCCGATTATGCCGCTGCTTTGCGGTTATTCCGCCCCAGGGACGGGGAGGCCGATGGATTTCCTATGGCGCTGACGGCCTCTGCTCTGGAGGAAGACGGGCTGGAAGAGGTCTGGGATGCGTTGAAAACCCTTGATACTGCGCGCAAAGCCTCCGGGTTACATGACCGGCGCAGACAGGTCCAGGCGCAACAGTGGTTCGATGCCGCGCTTGAAACGCATTTGATGACGGCATTCCATTCCAGAATTGACCTTGCCGCTTTGCGCGCGCAGGTCGGTACCGGAGCACTGACACCCGATGCCGCCGCAGAACAGGCAGTTGCGGCAGTTCTGGGGTCATAAGCGGGTCATCCGGTGTATTATGACGTTAAGTATAACTTTGGGGGCCGGTAGATGGCTTTTGCTGCGGATTCAGCTGATAAACCGCGCTTCACCTCTTGACGTTCTTCGCTCTGCTGAGTAAAGACCAGCTTCCAGCACGATGCAGATCTTATTGCAGCGGCATTTTTCTTTGAGGACAGGTATTATGGCACGTCGTTGTGAGCTTTCCGGTAAGGGTGTAATGACCGGTAACAATGTCAGCCACGCGAATAACCGCACGCGCCGCCGGTTTTTGCCGAACCTGAATAATGTGACGCTGACCAGCGAGAGCCTTGGCCGGAGCTTCAGCTTTAAAATTGCCGCCAGCACATTGCGTACCGTTGATCACCGTGGTGGTTTGGATGCATACCTGCTCAAAGCAAATGATGCAGGCCTTTCATCTGCCGCACTTAAGGTGAAAAAAGAGGTGGTTAAGGCCGTCGCAGCCGAAGCTTAAGCCTGTTTCAGTTTTCGGTGCCGCTTCGCTTGCGTAT
>CALFWP010000152.1 GCA_937927905.1 uncultured Neomegalonema sp. | reverse complement strand
GTTCCTGCGCGATGTTCTCGCTTCCGGAGCGGGGACGGCTGCTGTGCCTTATGATGTGAATTATGTCTGGCGGTACGGGGCGGAAAAAGCTGAAAGCGATATTCTCGACCCTGCTGCCCTCACAGAAAAGCGCAAAAACTTTATCAGAAGTGCTCTGCGTTCGCAGGCCAACGCAGAGCACGGCGATATACTGATCGAAAAGACGGTCGCCAATACTTTGCGGGTTCCTTTCGTGGACGCTTTGTATCCGGACGCACGCTATGTGCATTTGATACGCGACGGACGTGACGTTGCCGAAAGTGCAATGCGTCAATGGCGCGGATCACCTGATTTGCGGGGCCTTGCGAAAAAACTGCGACATCTTCCTTTGCGTAATCTGACCTATGCGGCCTGGTTCGGCTGGAATTTTGTCAAAGGACTGTCTTCGGGGAGACGAGGCGGTAAAATCTGGGGGCCGCGCTTTCCCGGAATTGAAGATGCTGTGCAAACCGGACCGTTGGCCGCGATTTGTGCCAGGCAATGGCTGGAATCCTATACGCGGGCGAGTGCTGATTTGTCCGGACTCCCGGATGCCGCCTCCCGTGTTTTTACCATCCGTTACGAGGATCTGGTTCGCGACAGCAATGCGCTTTCCACACTGGCTGAACGGCTGGAACTGCCTGACAGGGACGCGGTGCTGCATCATTTCCGAAGGGAACTACGCCCGAATAAGTCCGAAATCTGGCGCGGATTAAATTCTGAGGACATCTCGGTCTTCAACTCTCTGCTCACTCCCACCCTTAAGCAACTCGGTTATCATATATGACACAGCCTATCCCTTTCTTCCGCCCGAGTATCGGCGAAGATGAAATTGCTGCCGTTGTTGAGAGTTTACGTAGCGGTTGGCTTACAACCGGACCCAAAGCGAGTGCTTTGGAGGCGGATTTTTGTGATCTGATGGGCGGCGGTGTCCATGCAATTGCAGTCAATTCCGCGACCGCCGCTTTGCATCTGGGGCTTGAGGCTCTGGGTATCGGTCCCGGTGATGAAGTCATTGTCCCGACGATGACATTTACAGCAACCGCCGAGGCGATCTGTTATGTCGGGGCCACGCCGGTTTTCGTGGATATGCATCCTGAAACACTTTGCCTGGATGTCGAAGCTGTTGCCGCGGCCATCACGGAAAAAACCAAGGTTGTTATGCCGGTGCATTTTGCGGGCAGAGCCTGCGATATGACATCGCTGAGACAGCTTGCTGACATTCATGGTCTTCGGATTTTGGATGATGCGGCCCATGCACTCCCGACACGGCATCACGGGGCCCTGATCGGATCGGCGCAAGCAGGCGCTGATGTCACGGCCTTCAGCTTTTACGCCAATAAAACCATGACGACGGGTGAGGGCGGTATGCTTGTAACGCCGGATGACGCGATTGCGGGCCGTGTCCGTAAGATGCGCCTGCACGGAATAGATCGCGATGTCTTCAACCGCTACACCAGCGTTGAAGCGAGCTGGGCGTATGATGTTGTCGAGGCCGGTTATAAATACAATCTGACAGACCCTGCGGCGGCTATCGGGCGCGTACAACTCGGTCGTATCAACGAATTCCGTGCCGAGCGTGCGGCTATTGCGAACCGGTATGATGCGGCCTTCGCCGGCCTCCCTTTGATTCTGCCGCCACAAGCGGCACCGGGCGATACCCATTCCTGGCATTTGTATATTGTTCAACTGACCGATGATGCCCCTGTATCCCGCGACGATTTTATCAAAAGGCTTCTGGCTAGAAATGTTGCGACATCCGTGCATTACAGACCCTTGCATCAGATGACATTCTGGAAATCAAAAACGGGGGATCGCGTATTTCCGGCTGCTGATGCGTATTTCAAGCGCTGTGTCAGCTTGCCCATGTTCATGTGTATGACAGATGCGGAACAGGCCCGTGTGATCGAAGTGGTTCGCGAGGCTCTCGGGGTATGAAGCGTGTTGCGGATATTATATTAGCCTTTGTTCTGCTGGCTGTGCTGTCACCGGTATTTGTGTTCGCGGCACTTGGTATATTCGTGTCGTCGAAGGGTCCTATCCTGTACCGCGCAAAACGCGTGGGGCGGGGAGGGAAGTGTTTTGAGATGCTGAAATTCCGGAGCATGCATGTGCATTCCGGCGGCCCGGTTATTACTGGATACAAGGACAGTAGAGTTTTTGCATTCGGGGCTTTTCTCCGGCAATCCAAAATTGACGAGCTGCCCCAGTTCATCAACGTTCTACTGGGTCAGATGTCTGTTGTCGGACCAAGGCCGGAAGATCCTAAAATCGTTGCGGGCCATTATACCGATTGGATGATGGAGACTCTGACTGTCCGCCCGGGCATAACAAGTTCAGGGGCGGTTTATTATTATCTGCATGGAGAGCGCCTGATCGATCCGGCTGATCCGGAAGGATCGTATATCAAACGCATCCTGTCGGCAAAGCTGGCTGTTGAGCGCGCCTATCTGGAGCGGGCAAGTTTTGCCAGCGACTTTAAAATCATGGCCAGGACCATCCCGACTATTCTCAGTCCCGCCTTTTCGGGTGTAAACATCCAGCCGGATGCCCGGGATCTTGCAAGAGCGACACGTTGGGCTCCGGTCAGATTCGGGGCGCAGGAATGAAAATCCTGCTCACTCATCGCTATTTTTCGCCAGATACGTCACCATATGGCGTTATTTTGTCCGAGATTGCTGAAGAACTGGCCCAAGCCGGCCATTCGGTTGAAGTTTTTACCTCGCAGCCCTCTTACGGGTCTAACCGGATTATCGTGGCTGATAACGGAAAAACCGGTAAAGTTAAGGTACACCGTATCCGTTTATTTCCTGAGACAAAAAGGATCTCTTTGCTGCGGCTTCTGAATGCCGGCATTTATTGTGCGGCGCTCTTTATGCACACCCTCAGGTCGCGAGCTGATATCGTGACCGCAGCGACTTTTCCTCCGGTTCTGGCAGCCTGGAGTGCGAGCCTGGCCGCGCGGATCTGCGGGTCCCGTTTTATTTATCATATTCAAGATATTCATCCGGAAGTTTCGACCTATACCGGCGGTCGCTTGGGGAACGGTCTACCCGCGCGTATCCTCCGTGCTTTAGATAATCAAACTCTGCGACGCAGCGATGCGATTGTAACATTGTCCGATGATATGGCGCAGACTCTGCGTACTCGCGGGCTGGGTCCGTTGCCGGTGATTGTGAAAAATAATCCGCCTTTGCAAACAGATAGCGGAAGTGTTTCCGCACCGCGTGATCTTGAGAAGGCTGACGGCAAAATACGCGTGATTTTTGCCGGTAATCTGGGGCGGTTTCAGAATTTACCGCTGATGGCCGAGGGGGTGGCGCATTGTTTTGAAAAACATCCTGAGCTTGAGCTGATGTTTCTGGGCAATGGTGTGGCGCTGCCGGACCTTAAGGCCCGTTGGGAAGGACACCCGCAAGTGCGTTTTGCCCCCTTCCTTCCGTATGCTCAGGCGCGCCGGATCATCGGTAACGCCGATATCGGTTTGGTCTCATTGAAAAGCAATATTTACCGTGTTGCCTATCCGTCCAAGGTCTCAACGTATCTCAATCTCGGATTAAAGATCCTTGCTCTGGTGGAACCCGAAAGCCAGTTGGCCCGCAAACTCAGGGACAGCGGCAAAGGTGAAGTACCGCATGTGCCAACCGTTGCCGGAATCGGGGCTGCTCTTGAAGCTTTAATGCTCCGCAAACCCGAACCCGTTGAACACAGGGACGCAGGTCGCCGGCGTATCTGGCCAGGTCTTATATCAGGGCTGGCAACACCCGAAGCAGCAATGCCGGAGTAAAGTCATGCTTTTAGTGTGCTGCGGGATGCCGCGTTCAGGATCGACACTGCAATATAATATCGCCTGGAAAGTCGCACAGGCTGCTAAGCTGGGCCATCCGGTCGCATGGCGCAGTTCCGGCGATTGGTCACGGGCAACCCGTACACTTGAAGACCTGGCCGCATCTCCGGAACTTTATGTTATTAAGATGCACTTTCCGCCGGATAACGTTAAGGCGCTTGCTGTGTCAGGTCAGCCGGTTCGTTTTGTTTACGTGCAGCGCGATCTTTTTGACGTCATTTACTCGATGAAACTCAAGTTCAATTTCAAATTACCGCACGCGATCGACAGGGTCCGTGATGCGCTTGATACGGAAAACTGGTTGTTGCAACGGCCTGCCGTAGATGTCCTGATACAGGATTATTCTTTACTGCTTGAAAATCTGCCCGAAGCTGTCCGTCAGATCGCGGCCTTTGAAAAGACTGAACCCGGTGCGAATGTGATTGATAGAATAAGCGGCGAGCTTTCGATAGCGTCCGCATATGAAAAATCACGCCGGAAAACACCGCGCTTTGAGCACCTTAGGCGTAAGATAAGCCGATTGACCGGTCGTAAAATCGCTTTCGCGGATGATGAACTGATGTTGCACCCCAATCATGTTTCGGAACATCGCGGGCGGATCGGAATCGGACGCAACAAATTGCCCCCGGCTGAAATCGAAGCCATACGTGAAACATTCGGTGACCGGGTCCGGGGGCTTACCAATGGCCGCTAATCCGCCCGGTGTTGTACGTTTTTCCCGCCCTGAAGCGGAAACTTGTGAGTATATTGGAGCGGACGGTGTTTATTGGTCGTCCGGGCCGCAGATTTTTTGCTCTGATACGGTTGATGGCCCTGTCAGGCCTGTTGCCCGTATCCCCCGTCCGCTACACCGGCGGATACTTTGCCGGAACCGCTTCGGGCGCAGAGCGTTGCGGGAGACTTTTTACAATCTCATTCCTCTTGATGACGGCAGTTTGTTTTACACCTATGCGAGAGAGGCGGGCCGTATCAGTCCCAACGGGGATATTACACCCATAAGCGGACGCATGCGTGAGCATCGGGTTTTGCGTGGCGGAGTGGCGGTTCTCCCTGATGGAAGTGTTGTTTTCGGCGAATATTTTTATAATACAAAACGTGAAGCTGTGCATATTTACCGCATCCGGCCGGGAAAGACGGTCGCTGATATCGTCTATCGTTTTGCCCCGGAGGAAGTTCGCCATATCCACTCGGTCCGCCGGGACCCTTATGGGGGCCGTATCATTGTCTGCACAGGCGATATCGGTCATGAATGCAAAATTCTGTCCTTTGACTCGGATTTCGGGGTGCCTGAAATACTCGGATGCGGAAGCGAAGAGTGGCGCACGGTAGGACCGCAATTTGCTCCGGACGCACTTTATTTTGGTACAGATGCACAATTTACATCCAATCATTTGATCCGTTATGATCGTGTCACAGGTGGATGTTCCGCGTTGGCCCCGGTAAACGGTCCTGTATTTTACTCCGCCGCATTAACGAACGGCTGGCTTTTTGCGACTTCCGCCGAGCTGTGTTCCAGTCAGACTTCACCTGAAGCAATCCTCTATTTTATTGATGCTGCAAGTGAAAAGGTCAGTATGATTGCTAGATTTGAAAAGGACCGTTTATCCAAGCGGTATTTCCAGCTGGGTATACTTAACCTGCCTTTATCCAGTGTTCCGCAAACCATGTTGCCAGTTTCCGGTGTAGCCCTCAAGAATTTTGATGCTAAATTCATAGGGGTACGTATCTGAATTGCCGGTTTTAATGTAACCTTACCTGGGTGTTTCCGGATTGTGGGGGGGCTCTGCCGACTTAAGAAGTGTAACATTGCGCTGAATTAAAAGTGCACTATAAACAATGCTAAGAGATTAAAAAAACATGCTGATTTATGTGGTTCTTTTGGCTGCAACAGCTTGGGCAAGTTTGCTTTCGCGTCGTAATGTTATGGCTAAGGTTTTATTTTTTGTGCCGACGATGTTTATTGTCGGATTTAAATACGAAGTCGGATTTGATTGGAGTGTATATACTTGGCAATTTAAAAATTTCTCAGAAATGGATTTTTCATATTTTTTGTCAAATTTGTTTAATTACTCAAATTTATATCAACATGAACCATTGTTTATTGCATTATCTTATTTTAGTTCTCAATTTCTTTTTAAGTATGAAATTTTTTATTTTATTTCGTATTCATTTTTTGTTTTTTCTATTGTGAAGCTGTCAAATTTATTAAATTCAAATTATATGGCAAGTTTTTTTATAATACATCTTTTTTTATTGTTTACATTGGAGTTTTCCACATTAAGACAAATGATTTCTTTGTCTTTTTTGAATATTGGTATTTTTTATTATTTAAGTGATAGAAAAAATAAAGGAATATTTTTGATGATCATGGCCCCTTTTTTTCAAGGGTCAACTGCAATATTTGTTAGTGTTTTGTTTTTTTCAGAATCAACAGTACGCATTAAGAAAATTGTTGTAACTATTTTATTCTTGATAGCTGTTTCTGTAAAATTTATTGGATTGGCAAAGATTTCTTCATATTTTTCTGGTGTATTGCCGGGTATTTATGATACAAAATTAAATTATTACACTCAGATAAAAATTTATAATTTTAACATATTTGAAATAATTTTTTCTTCAACATTGTACCTCTTTATAGGGTATTTTTTGTATAAAAATTTTAATAATGAAAATTATGAAATTAGATTCTTATCTTTATTTTTATTTTACTTAATTGTTTTGGCTTTTGTTGGTTTTTCAATAAATACAATTAGAAATAGAATGCTTTATGAAATAATACCATTGGCATCTATTATTTTGTTTTCTAGTAAATCTAAAAATTCTAATTTTATGAAGCCTGCAATTATCAGTTTGGGGATATTTTTCTTCAGTATTTCATTAGTGAAACCAACAAGTTTTATGTATGTTCCTTATCAAAATTATATCTGGTATAATATATGGGAAATCGAAAGTAATGGTTTAAAGCGGCAAAGTATGCTTAATGCATATTTGCGAAGGAATTAGGCCGTGAACTCATAAATGGGATTCCAGAATAGCGTTTGATCTGATTCAACTTCCTGATCCAAGTTAATCATCCCCAAAAACCACTGGGTTGAAAATTGGACTTCTCCGGCGTTTTTTGGACTGCGCGAACATCTGAGCGCCTCTATTTACTCGAATGATTTGTGAGTTTGTGATTCATTGGCCTGAGTAGATTTGCGGGGTCGATGGTGGCGAAGCAGGCGGGCTTTTTTGACATAGATGACCGACTGAAGCGTCTGAGCGATTTGGGTGATCAGCTTGAAGCCTATGCAGCAGCGGTAGACTTCGAGATATTCCGCGCTGATCTTGAGAAGACGCTGGCCTATTCTGACGGGGCGAAAGGCGGACGTCCTCCTTACGACGCCGTTCCGATGTTCAAGATTTTGATCATTCAGGCACAGAACAATCTCAGCGATGCCCGCGCGGAATTTCTGATTAGTGATCGATTGAGTTTCATGCGGTTTCTCGGTTTCGGCTTGCATGATCGAGTTCCGGACGCCAAGACGATCTGGGCGTTCCGGGAACGTCTGACCCAAGCCCGGGCCATTGAAGGGCTGTTCACCCGTTTCGATGGCGCGCTGAAGGAAGCCGGATATATCGCGATGTCCGGTCAACTGGTGGACTCGTCTTTGATTGCCGCGCCAAAGCAGCGCAACACCAAAGAAGAGAAAGCCGCGATCAAAGAAGGCAAGACCGCTGAGGAGATTTGGTCTGATAGCCCCGCGAAAGCGCGCCAGAAAGACGTGGATGCACGCTGGACTATCCAATTCGCCAAAGCCCGTAAGCGTGAAGACGGTCCCGCGCCGCCTGATATTGCCATCCCGTCATTTGGCTATAAGGCGCATACAGGGATCGACAAGCGCTACCGCTTCATTCGCCGATGGGACGTCACCAGCGCGGCGGCTCACGATGGGCGCATGCTGCGACGAGGGCTGCTGGACAAGTCGAACACGGGATCTGGTGTATGGGCGGACAGCGCTTATCGCTCAAAGACGAACGAGACTTTCATCGATAAGCAAGGCTTCACCAGTCACGTCCATCACCGCAAACCCAAGGGCCGTCCCATGCCAGAGCACATCAGGCGCGGAAACAAGGCACGATCAAAACATCGCGCGCCTATCGAGCATGTTTATGCGGTTCAGAAAAACGTATTTGGCCTGACCGTCAGAACCATTGGCATCGCCCGGGCCAAGACGAAGATTGGTCTGGCAAACATCGCCTACAACATGCGCCGCCTGGTTCAGGTCCAACGCCGATCTTTTGCTTGAAGGCACTACTGCGCCCAGATTTCTGCCAAAATCGCTTAACCCGCGTCAATGCGGGCCGAAAACCCCAGCGATGGGGGTCGCTACGCGCGGAGAACGATCCCAATACGCCCGAAACCAGTTCGCCCACGCCAAATCTCATCGTTGATAGAGGCGCTCAGATGAAGAAATCGAGATTTAGTGACGCCCAGATACTGGCGATTTTGAAACAGGGTGAGAGTGGCGTACCAGTTGCGGACCTGTGCCGTGAGCACGGGATCAGCAACGCGACGTACTATAACTGGCGCAGCAAATACGGCGGGATGCCCTCTCGGTGATTGTAGGCAATCACCTGCCGGGTAATAGATGGCTCTTTGATGTCCGG
>CALFWP010000151.1 GCA_937927905.1 uncultured Neomegalonema sp. | reverse complement strand
TCGGCGGCGGTGTCGTGATTGAACCGACCGACGGTCTGAAAGTGACGCTGGGCGGTGAATACCGTCGGCTGTTCGGTATCGGCGGTGTGCAGTCTCCGGCATTGGCACCGGCCACCGCTGCCGGTCTCGCGACTTCGTCGCAATTCGGTGATGCGGATGTTTTCGCATTGTCCGCCAGATTCGGTTACAGCTTCTGATTTTTCGCTCTATCTGCTAACCGGAGACACCTCCTGTGCATTTCAGGAGGTGTTTTTGTTTGCGTCCGGATATATGAGTTTTTCAAAAAGTTCACATTTTTGACAGTCAGGTAATGACAAGGCCGTTTTTACATGCGGCTTCAGCGGCCCCAGCTTCGTACCGGTCCGCTGTCCAGGTGAACGAAATTCGATTTTGTATAGAGTCCGACACCGCCTGCGCCGATCAGTTTTCCGGCGCGTTGCAATGTTGAAACATGGACGCCCTCCATCCGTAAGTCAGTCGCCATCCCTTTGAGATGGTAAGATTTTTTTGCAACTCCACTGCTTTTGCGGCGCAACATGTCATTGGTACGTTTCGAACGGTATCCGGAGATTACAGAAAACGGACGGTCATATCCCAACAACCTTTGTGTGGCGGCAAGAATATCAATCAGACGGGGGTCCATAGCGATTGCCTCGTCTGTTCTGACATCCCGTAATATCTTGTTAATACTTTGCATTGCTTCTGGAATATAATGCCCTCTAACGTGGTATATGATGTCGAGACGTTCATCTGTGCGCGGATTGTAGATGTTGATACGCCTTAGGGCATTGGACGCTGCGGCCTGTGCATGACCTGGCGATAATGCTGCGCAGAAAGCGAATGAAAATACACCGGTGAGTGCCGCGCGACGCGACAGACCGGATTGGAGAGCACCATTGCTGGACACAACTGAAACCCCTGATATTGAATCCCCCGGCGGGCGGTGCGCATTTGTCCCCGAACGCAGACCCGCATTTCCCGTGCACTATGCGGTAAAAGCTCCCAACACGGATTTAATATACGGCTTAAAATTTTTGCCTCTGTGTTTGTTTTTCATCTTGGTGTCTGTTTTTACAGCGCTTTCTCCTGCCGGTGCACGTGAGGTTGCCGGTGATCCGCGTCCTGTTGCGGCAGAGCATCCGCATGCGAAACAGGCGATTGAGGTGTTTTATCAGGAGCGGGGATATGCCGCGTACTGGTTGGCACCGTCCAAAAACGCAAGGGGGCGGAGGGCAGATCATTTAATGAAGGCATTGGCGACAGTCTCTTCGCACGGCCTGTCACCTGCACGGTACAGGTTCGACCGGCTGTCCGCCGATATCTCCGCGCTTGGTCCGCAAAGCAGCTTCGAAGAAAGGGCACGCCTTGAGTTGGCGCTTTCCGGTGCGTTTTTGCTTTACCTTGATGACCTCCGCGCAGGGGCTGCGGATCCGGAAGCGCTGGGACAGGCGATTTATATTGATCCTTCGCGCCCCGATCCGCTCAGGATGCTGCGTGAACTGGAACAGATTGATGATGTGCCGGCTGTGCTGGAGCGGATTATTCCGGATGACCCCAGATACAACAAGTTGCGCACATCCCTGGGACAGCTGACAATCCAGGCCAGCAGCGGCGGCTGGGGGCCGAAAGTTCCCGGTTCCGGCGTTGCTCCGAACGAGACCTCCGCTGCAGTTGATGCACTGCGCCGCCGTCTGATTGCGATGGGTGATTTGCCTCCGGAGCCGGAACTGATGTCCGGTGAATCATCCAGGGTAGCCACGTATGACGAACGTTTGCAGGGGGCGGTTGCCAGGTTTCAGGACCGGCACGGTCTGACGGCAGATGGTATTGCGGGGCCTGCAACCTTACGCGCACTCAATCAGCCGGTGACCCGGCGCATTGCCCAAGTCATTCTGAATCTTGAACGTCTGCGCTGGCGGGCGAACCAACGCCTTGGCCGCCGCATCGAAGTCAATCAGGCGGCCTTTCGTATGACGGTCTATGATGACAGTGATGTTCCGCTGCACGAGGCGCGGGTTGTGGTCGGAAAACCGGAACGGCGTCTGCAAACGCCGGAATTTTCCCGCTCGATGAGTTATCTGGTCCTGAACCCGCGCTGGAATGTTCCCAGAAGCATAGTGATGCGGGAGTTTTTGCCAGAAGCAAAGGCGGATCCGCAGTTTTTCGATAAACAGAATATGATCCTGTTCCACCGTGGCCGGAAAGTGAATCCGCTGACCGATGTGGATTGGGCTGCGATGACACCGGCGGAATTCGGTGAACATTATGGCGTTGTCCAGAAACCGGGCCCGGGAAATGCGCTTGGCAATGTGAAGTTCATGTTCCCGAACGGGTATAACATTTATCTTCACGACACCCCGTCAAAGCATTTATTTGCAGACGAAAGCCGCGCCTACTCCCACGGGTGTGTCAGGATCGAGCGGCCCTTTGCCCTGGCCTGGCTGTTGTTGTCGGAGCAGTCCAAAGACCCCGGAACGATGATCGAGAATATTCTCGCTACAGGTGAAGAGACCGAAGTACAGTTGGAACGCCCTATGCCTGTGCATCTGATGTACCTGACATCCTGGGTTGATCATGCCGGAACGTTACATTTCCGCGAGGATATTTACGGGCGTGACGAGGCATTGGCCCGTGCGCTCCATGCCGATGCCGAACAGCGTCAGACATCGGGCCTTTGAAGGGATACAGAGAATACTGTGATACGCCGTTGAGACAGGGTATGGGTGCCCCCGTATAATCGTTTTAAGGGTTGAACCGATGCCCCATCTTACCGTGGCCGCACTTGCGGATTTACTTGGTGCCCCGTTCGCTGGGAACGGCGCGTTGTCTGTTTCGCGGCCCGTTCATCCGGACGAGGCGCATCTGCCGGAGACCATCGCTGTGGCGACCTCTGCCGGATATGCTGCCTCTCTTAAGGGGGCAAGGGCGGCATTGCTTGCTGCGGATACGGATTGGCAGGCTTTGGGCCTGGAGGCGGCGATTTTTGTCGGGCGCCCAAGGTATGCGATGTCATCCGTAACAGCTGCCTTTATGCCGGAGATCGGGTGTGAAGCCGGCATCCATCCCACGGCATATGTCGATCCGGCGGCGCAGCTTGGCGAGGGCGTTTCCGTCGGACCTTTTGTTCATATCGCTGCCAGAGCATCGGTTGGTGCGGGATCGCGTATCCTCTCTCATGTATCTGTCGGTTCCGGAGCAAAGATCGGTGCGGAGGCGCTGATTCATTCCGGTGTCCGGATCGGCGCGCGCGTCATTATCGGGAATCGTGTCATTATCCATCAGAATGCGGTGATCGGTGCTGACGGGTTTTCTTTTGTGACCCCTGAACCCGGTGCGGTGGAGGCCGCCAAAGTGCAGGGCGGCTCGATCTCTGGAACACAAAACACCGAACTGGCCCGCATTCATTCACTGGGCTCGGTGACACTGGGCAATGATGTGGAGATCGGCGCATGCACCACCATAGACCGCGGTACGCTGACCGACACCGGCATCGGCGACGGGACCAAACTGGATAATCAGGTGCAGGTAGGGCATAATGTCCGCATCGGCAGTACATGTATGCTGTGTGCCCAGGTCGGTATTGCGGGCAGCTCTGTTGTTGGTGATCGCGTTGTACTTGGCGGCAAGGTCGGGGTGGCGGATCATGTGACCATCGGGTCCGACGTCCTGGTCGCGGCGGCCTCCGGTGTGGCCGCCAATATTCCGTCACGGAACATTATGATGGGCAGTCCGGCAGTAAAACGCGATGAAGCCATGCGCGGCATTATGGCTTTGCGCCGTTTGCCGAAATTGTTCGAGACTGTAGAGACGCTGAAAAATCGGATTACGTCTTTGGAATCATGAGGACCACGATCCGCCTGTGTGCTGTCAGTCCGGCGTGTATAGCTCACTTTTAACACCGTTGTAGCTGTCCCAGGCAAACCAGTATGAGATATGACCGCTGATTCGGGGCAGGCGTTTGCCGGTTTCTGAAACCAGAAACTCCTCTTTTATACGCCAGTGTTCCGAGCGGCTTTTCAGACCCCCGCCTTCCGGTGAGAAAACCTCTTCACCTCTTTCATAGGCCCGTACAGTGCGGGTTTCGGCATTGCCGATGAGCACAACATCCTGCCCGCCGACGCGGTCATTGATCACCGGTTGCGTGCGGAATGCTTCAACCGGCCAGGCTTTCGCAGCGGCGAACCCTCTGATGCCGAATACATAATCCTTGCGGTTTCCACGGGTTTCATCTCCGGCACGGGAGGGAAACATCAGATCGGGACTGGCGAAATATTCCTGATAGGTCACGCCCGGTCCGTAATCCCGTATCCATCCGGTTTCCAGCGACAGCACTGTGGTCTGCGGATGGGCCTTCCGCCAATCATCCCAGGAGGTTGTCACGATAGGCCGGGTTTTCAGAGCCGTGCCGCTATGGGCCAGTATGCCGCTTACCGGTTTCCCCGTGAACTGGTTCCAAAGACTGTTCGTGCCGCGATCATACATAAGCTTGTTGGACCGGTAGAGCAGGCCTGAAGAGCTGAAGATAAATGCCTCTTCACGGTCGTGCGGGCGGGTTTCGAATAAAATTCCGGCGGCACATAATGTGCAATATGCCAGGGCGACCGGCACGCCGCCGACCTCGTCATTCATCATTTCATGCCAGCCCATGATGCGCAGGGGATAGGCACGGGCATCGCCATTGATATTAACGCCGAAGACAAGGTCCTCTGCGGTCAGATACTCCGCGTCTGCGGCGCTGGTCATTTCCGGTCGGTCCAGCGGCGGGATGCCATCGACCAGGACACCGCCCCAGACAATTTCCTCCAGCCGGATTTTCATCTCCGTCCGTGCTGTGCCGGGGCCGTTGAAAAACGCGGCGAACCGCTCATCCGTATTGGTGATGAATTTCAGTTTCAGCGGACGGAATGACGGGTGAGGAGTAATTTCGGGATGTATCTCTTGCCACTCATAGGCGTCATGCCATGTCCCGAACTCCGTTCCGGTCAGCGCTTTCAGAGCATCCCTGATCGCGGGGTCGTCACCGGTCAGGCGCATGGCCAGCACAAAGGTCGGGATAAGGCTTTTGTCGCCGGTGGCAATCAGAGCATCCACGGCCTTTTGCCGCTCAGCGCCGTGGCTGGCGAAAACCTGTAATGAAAGGCCAGAAATATCAGCATCGGACAGTGTTTTCGTATGACCTGGCGCGGCCATTAAAAACAGTGTCAGGCAGAACGCAAAAACCCTGATCGTCGGATAAACTGCTGCTGTTCGCATGGTATGCCACTCGCTGAAGTAAATGATGCGATACAGTATATGAACGCTAAAGGCGTATTGTCACTATAAGGGCGATGTGCCCGACGTCACGATTTCAGCAGTGACCAATGATTACGTTATGCCCTGCAGATATGATTAGTCATTTATTAAGTGCATTCAAAAATATTTTATCAACCTAAGATCAATACAATGTCCGCAGTAACAACGAGGCGGGCACTGTGAAGTTGATCACTGGATTTGAAGTCACAAAATTCTTTCCTTCAACTGTATGTAGCGCATTGATTGCAGCTGCGTTATTGGCACTGCAGCCCTCTGATGCAGTGTCGGCGACTGTAGATCCCGAAGCTGTACAGGCGGAAGTGACAGATGCGCCGGCACTGCAACCCGCAACCCGTAACGGGTATATCCTGCTGGACGCGATGACCGGAGATGTCCTGTCGGAAGATAATGCGGACGCATTGTTTATTCCGGCCTCTCTTTCAAAAATTCCGACGACATTAAAAGCCCTTGACGCTCTTGGTACGGACGAGCGGTTTGAAACCCGCCTTGTTGCGGATGGGGATGTTGTGAACGGAGTACTGGAGGGTAATATAAGTCTGGTCGGCAGCGGCGACCCGAGTCTTATGAAAGCGGATATTAAAGATCTGGTCATGCAGCTGAAAGCGTCCGGCGTGACGCGTGTTGCTGGACGTTTTACCTATGATGCCGGTGCAGTGCCGACATCGTCAGTTATAGACAGGGCACAACCGGCGGGCACAGTTTATAATCCGCCGGTCAGCGGCCTGAACATCGACTTTAATCTCAGAGGAAGCGGCGATACGCGCCGCGTCGTCAGAAAACCCGGTAAACTTGCTGCACGGATGCTGAGATTTTATGCCCATCATGAAGGTATCAGGATGCCGCCCCCGGAATCTGCGGACAGTCCGGCCCTTGGCACCGGAAAGGATATTGCGGTCCATAAAAGCGCGCCCGTCTCGCAGATTATCCGGGAAATGATGCGCAGATCGACCAATCTGACCGCTGAGTCGATCGGGTTGCTGTCTGCGCGCGCTGGTGGCAATGTCCCCCGCTCAATGAATGATGCGGCACGCATGACGACTGAGTGGCTTAAGGCGGAAATTGACGGTATTGGCGGCCAGGGCTGGCGCGGTTTCCATCTTGCGAACCATTCCGGACTGAGTACAAAATCCCGCGCAACACCCCGCCAGATCGCACATATTCTGCGCCATGGATATTTGCGCTTTGGCCGTACATTTTCGGATTTACATTATGAAAACAAACCCGGCGGGTATCAGGCTTATGACCTGCGGGGCAAGTTCGGAACGCTGAAGTTTGTTCGCGGCTACGGGGGATTTCTGACCGTTGGCGGCCGTGAGATGATTTTTGCGATCATGTCTGATGACCGGCGGCAACGGGATCGTGTGGATAGCGGTGTTGGCGGATTGAACAGCCGTGGCTGGATGCGTAAGGCGCGTCAGCTTGAACAATCTGTTCTCAGTGAATGGGTTGTGGATTACTGGAACGGCACTCCGGCAGAAACATATGTTGCCGGTGCCGAGCCGGACGTGACCTTACCGGTGACGGACACAGCGGGACAGGACACATCCGCTCAGAACCTGATCGTGGCCGTTGCTGAAGGGACAACAACAGCACCGTACACATACATAGGTGCTACTATGGAGCCGGTACGTTCCGAGGGGGACCCTCTGCCTGCTCACCCGGTTGTTGCCGTGGCTTCTGAACGGGTTGAAGAGAAAATGCTGATTTCTGAACTTGCGGTTTTTGATGCTCCGGTCCTGACGGATGACTTTGCCTTTGAGGACGGAGTCGTACATATCGAACCTGCAGTCTATGCGGCTCCTGTTGCAGAGGTGGTATACGTCGGAACTCCCGATGAAACCCGTCAGGATGAAGATGTTATATCGCTGCTGGAACCGGAGAGCGATGGAGAGATTTACGCTTCCGGTGTTCTGTCTGTTTCGCCGGTTACGGTCAGTTTGTCTGCGGAACAGCCTGTGCTTGTGGGGCACGCTACACAGCCCGTGGAATAAGCGACCTTAAGCCGTAGCAAGATTCTGCCGCTCTTCACGGATCGGCAGATGTGCCAGCGCTGAAAAAGCTCCGACTCCGATGCCGATCCACCAGACAACATCATAAGATCCGTATGCGTCGTAGAGCGTTCCGCCCAGATATACGCCTAAAAATCCGCCAAGCTGATGGCTGAGGAACACAAAGCCGTAAAGCGTGCCCATGTATTTCATGCCGTAAAGATACCCGATCAGGCCGCTGGTCAGCGGCACCGTCGCGAGCCAGAGTGCGCCCATGGACAGGCTGAAAATAATTACGGTCAGCGGGCTGGGCGGCAGGAGGATAAAAGCGGCGGCAATCACCGTGCGCAATGCGTAGATCAGTGATAACAGCATCTTTCGCCGGTAAATCCCGCCAAGCTTTCCGGCGAGCAACGTGCCGAAAATATTGGTAATCCCGATCAGGGTCAGCGAGGCGGCCCCAAGTGCTGCAGAGCCGCAAACCTCCGTCACATAAGCGGGAAAGTGTGCCGTGATGAATGCCAGCTGGTATCCGCAGGAAAAAAACCCGAGGAATAACAGAATATAGTTCGGATCACGCGATGCACGGCCCAGAACCTGCCACAGGGTTTCTTCGGCGGCGGCGCGGGTCACATGTGCGGGCGGCGATGTCTTGAGATAAGGCAAAACAAACAGTGTTGCCAGAACTGCTACAGACAGGATCATCATCGTTGAATCCCATCCGAACCGGCTTTCCAGAAATTGTGTCAGCGGCGGGATCAGAACCTGTCCGGAGGACCCCGCAGCGGTTGCAATACCAAGGGCCATCGACCGCTTTTCAGGGCTGGCCGCACGGCCGACAATGGCGAGAATCACACCGAAACCGGTCCCTGCGACGCCGAGGCCGACGAGAACACCGGAACTCATGATCTGTCCGAACGGTGTCCCTGCATGCGCGGCAATCATCAGGCCCGCCGCATAGGTCACCGCGCCCAGTATAATCGCTTTGCGGTCTCCGTATTTTTCCGCCAGCATTCCGAACAGCGGCTGTCCGATGCCCCAGGCCAGGTTCTGAACGGCAATGGCCATGGAAAAGTCACTGCGCGGCCAGTCAAACGTTTCGGCAACGGGAACCTGAAACACACCGAACGATGCGCGGATTCCGAACCCTACCAGCAAAATAACGGATGTCGCGATAAGTATCGGGAACAGGGTATCCGTGCGTTGCTGTTCTTTCATGGTTGATCCCCTTCACCGCCTGATTACGCTGACCCTGCGGGTTCGCATAATCAAATTTCGGGTTTACTCCTATCGGGATGCATTTTCCGGGGTGTGCAATATCCTTTAAAATTGCTTTTCAGCTTTTGGCTGATTGCTTTTTTAGGAAATAAATTTTGTCCTTCAGAACTTTATCAGCGGGCAACCAGCGCTCGATTCCGGTGTGTTTCGGGTTAGGGCTGATTTTCGTACCGGCACTTCTAAAGCGCGCTGAATGCCGCGGTAAAGCCGGACAGAGATATCGGGATTTGGACAGGTTGGTCCGGTGCGCCGAAGACGACAATATTGGCGATGTTTCCGGCCCGCATATTGGTCAGAAGTTCTGCTGAAAGCGGCGCGCGCACAACACATCCGGCATCAATACAGCGTTCGAAGGGTGCGGCCTGCGCCGGTTTCTGATCAACTTTCAGCCCCAGGCCTCCCGGCAGATAAACGCCTAACGGCACAACAATTTCGGCAAAGGCTTCAACAGGCAGGCCGTCTTCCGTATTCAGGCCCTCGGTTTTGATAATCGTGAACACAGCATCGGCCGATTGTTCGGAACGCCGGTGGAGCTGTGTCATAACGCAGTCATTGCCGTTTACACAGCGGATTTCCCAATCCCCGTGCCGTGCTTTCAATGCGGGTCCGGTGCCGCTCTGTACATATGCGCCCGTTTGTTGCGGCTGTGCGGGCACCGGCTGGCCGGGCTGTGTGACGTACCCGTCCAGTGGAACGGTTTCATAAGTGCCTGTGCCTGTCAGCGGAATGATGCTTTGTTGCTGTGTTTCCTGCGCAAGAACAGATGTTGTCAACAGGGCGAGGCTAAGGGCTGAAAGTCGGATCACGGCGGCTTCTCCAATGGTTCATAAGGGACGGTCTTTTATACCCGGCCCTGAACACCGAATTGAAGCACATGGTTAACCCGTTGCGAAGGCGGTTCTGAGGCGCAGTTGCGATTTGACAACCGGATTGATGGTTGTGACTTCCGCAACAGGGTCTCCGAAGATATTGAGTACAACGCTATCATTGCTGCGGGTGCGTCCTTTTAACGCGTTTTGTGCGGCCTCTCTCATCAGCGTATCAAGGTTTCTGACGCGCATATGCAGCCTGTCTGCAGTGCGTACATAGTCGCGCAAACTGTCACTCAACCGGTCCTGATCGATTCCTACTATGGAGACAGGGTCGCCGATCGGATCAATGCCGTTGTGGCCTCCGCTGCGTTGATCATGGCTGCGCATCTGTGCGGTCAGCCAATTGAACACATCCATCAGCATCCAATCGATGCGTGTCAGTGCCATGGCCGCATCAGTGCTGGAACAGGCTTCATCGGCATGAACAGCGGAGACATCGAGCAGGTCGATTGTTTCCTGCAGCATGTAACGCAAAATTCTTGTATCGAGTAGCACCGCATTATGCTGCGCATATTTCGTATGTCTGGTGTCCCGCATTGAAATCCCCCGATTTCATTCTAGACCCCTACAATAACGCACCGCACTTAATGAAGTCTGGCGAATATGGACAGTTATCTATAATTTACAGTGTTTTATCTTAATCCGCTCGGCCTACCCATGAAACCTGCGCCTCGTGATCGCATGATCTCGCTTCTGTATGTTGTATATAGAAATCAATACACCGCGAGGCGTTTTCTGAGTGACGGGAAACTTTGCAAAGCGTCCTGCAGGGCAGTACCGGAGCGCGAAATGCGTTCTGCGAGAGTTGAAGGTCCCTCAAGTGACAGAAGGATCCTTGTACGCAACGCGTTCATGTTCAGAGGATTACTGGGTATCAGATGGGTGCTCCCCGCTTTTTGACTGAGCGAAATACGCGACGGTGTAATCTCGTCACACAGGATAAGCAGAGCAGGCCCTGGTCCGCGATGAACAATCCGTTCGAGAATCAGGCCCTCTCCCCCTTCATCCCACGGGCAGATAAATAATCTTGTATCAACAGGTAACAATCGTGCAACCGGTTCGCAGAACCCGGGGAATGCTGCGGATAGAACAGGAAAACTGTCCACTTTGATGCGTGTCGCGGTGTGTGTAAGCAGCGAAAGTGTCCGCCGCCGATTCTGATCTGAATCTACAATTATAACTGGAGAATGCGTCACAAAATTCACCTTAGACGATAAAAACTGATCTGTCTTGCCATCCCCAGAAAAGGTAAACTGTCATGGTTAAAAAAATCTGAACCGTGCCATCACGGGACGGTGATCCGGAAATGATTATAAATAAACAGCTTCGCGAACCGGTCTGATTTTGACGTTTACCCGGTGGCCATCACACCCTGAAAAAGCACTTGCGGATTTTGAAATTCATAGCCTAAGAGTAGTGGCTGCGGGTGATGTGGTGCGCTACATTTTGTAGCAGGGT
>CALFWP010000150.1 GCA_937927905.1 uncultured Neomegalonema sp. | reverse complement strand
TTTGTCAATGCCCGCATCCGGCAAAAATAAACCGGATCAGCGCAGCGGATTTTGTTCAGGACGACTTTCCGCCCATCGCCTCCAGCATTTTACGCATCTCATCCATTTGCGCTCGAAGCTCCTGCAACTCTTCATCCTTCGGTTTCGGGGCCGGAGGACTTTCGGCAGCGGGGTTGTTATCCGCAGCCGGAGAAAAGGGCATTGTACCGCTGTTGAACGGTTCAAACATTTTCATCGCGTTCTGGAACATCTCGGTGTTTTTCTGTGCCAGGGTTTTCATGACGCTGGCCGCTGCTTCACCGCCGAAAGCACGCCCGAATTCCTCCTGCTGGCGGGTCAGGTTTTCAAGGCTCATTTCAAGATAACCTGGGACAAGACGCTGCATCCCGTTGCCGTAAAATCCGATCAGCTGCCGGAGGAAATTGATCGGAAGCAGGTTTTCGCCCTTGGCCTCTTCCTCGAAGATAATCTGAGTCAGAACGGACCGGGTAATATCCTCGCCCGATTTGGCATCAAAGACCGAAAATTCCTCGCCGTCCTTGACCATCTGCGCCAGTGTATCGAGCGTCACATAACTGCTGGTCGCGGTATTATACAGCCGCCGGTTCGCGTATTTTTTAATCGTGACAGGTTCAGGCTTTTCAGACCCGGTCGTCGCCGTTTTTGCAGCGGATGCCATGTAATCTCTCCCGATGCCGCATCGCTTTTTAATGGAATTCGATCAGCATAATCTTCCGACTGTTGCACCTGCGATGCCGCAGCACAACATGAAAACACCATATACCGCTTTAACATAGCGCCGCCCGACCTAACAGCCGCACCGGTAAATGGAGTTATAGAGCGTAAAGATTAACGCTGACAGAGCCTTCTAAATGGCGATAATCAGCAGCTATGAGTTTGAAGACCCAGAGGCACCCCCCGGCTTTCCGCATCGAAGGGGCCCATTCTCTGTCGGTTTTCCTGCATGCGCAGGCAATTACGGCTTCCGGGGCGCAAAACGACGCACCGGATACGCAGGCATTGTCAGAAGCATTGAGCCGAAGTGCGCAAATCCTGCGCGGTCTGGCGCAATATCAGGCCCATCCTTTTCAACGCCATATTTGCGGCAAAGCGACGCTGTGGCGTAAGGGGTCAACCCGGATATTGGATTTCGGCGGCTCCGGACCGCCGGTCCTTGTTATTCCGTCTTTGGTGAACGGTCCTGAGATTATGGACTTATCCGAATCTCTTTCGCCATTGAGATGGCTGGCGGCGCAGGGTTTCCGTGTGTTTCAGGTCGATTGGGGCGCGCCTGGCCCCGCAGAGCACGGCTTTGATTTGGGCGGATACCTTAAGGAACGCCTGATTCCGGCCCTTGGTGCGGTTTCGCACATTACAGAGTCGCCCGTGCATCTGATCGGGTATTGCATGGGCGGCCCGCTGATGCTGGCGCTTGCACAGCACCGGCAGGATCTTACCGCAAAAATCGTTACCCTCGGTGCGCCCTGGGATTTTTCCGCTTTTCCGGAACATGCGGCGATGCAGGCAAAACAGGCAGAGGTTGCAGGTTTGTTGAACAGCCTTGATATGATGTTCGGAGTAATCCCGGCACAGATCACCCGCTCTTTTTTTGCCCTGCGCGATATTGGGTCTTCAGCTGCCAAATTTCACGGTTTTGCCGCATTGGACCCTGTTTCAGAAGCCGCAAAACGGTTTGTTGCAGTAGAGGATTGGCTCAATAACGGTATCGCCCTAACGGTTCCCGTGGGGCGCGAATGCTTTTTGGGATGGGTTGCGGGGGACACCTTACGAAAGGGCCTGTGGACACCGGGCGGCAAAACATTCAGTCCCGAAAATATCTCCGCACCGGCACTGGTTGTTACAGCGCAAAAAGATACTGTCGTACGCCGCACCGCAGCAGAACCGCTGACAAAGGCCCTGCAAGCTGTAACACCGCTTAGCGCTGACACCGGACATATCGGCATGATAGTCGGCGACAAAGCAATTCAGAGTGTCTGGCGACCCATAGCGGATTTTTTGCATATATAACCCGCACTGCACTGTAAAATTCAATAATTCAAAGTATATGCCCGTTACGCTTGCTCCTGAAGGTGTAATGATTACAGTCGCGCGCCAAAGAGACCAGCCCGATGTCGCCCGGCACAGGGCTAAAAGGAGAATTTTTGATGTCAGAGAAATCCGCAACACCGATACTGGTCGCCGGAGCAGCCGGAACCGTTGCACTGCTCGGAATTGCATGGATGTTTGCCGCGTCCGCCGGTGAACAGGCAAGACTCAATGCGATTGCATACGCCGAGTCCAAAGCCGCAGCAGAAGCGGCAGTTACACCAAAGGCCGTTGCTGCACCTGAAAACACTGAAGAAGCGGTTGAAATAGTCGGCACCGAAGATGCCGTTATTGCGGATGAAACGGTCGAAGCGGCGAAAGAACCTGAAGAAACCATGATGGCGGCAGTAGAAAAGGCCCCTGAACCGGCACCACAAACTGCTGTTACGGAACCTGTTGCACAAGTCGCAGAATCCGCTGCTGAAACACCTGCCGCAACTGTTGCAGCGGTCAGCGCAGCGCTGAATGGTGACGTAAAAGCAGGCAAAAAAGTATTCCGCAAGTGCAGAGCCTGTCATAAAATCGGCGAAGGAGCGACCAATGCGGTCGGGCCGTATTTGACGGGCGTTATCGGGCGCGTGCAAGGCTCCGCTGAAGGCTACAGCTATTCAGAGGCGTTTCAGAACGCGATGGCCCAAGGCACTGTCTGGACCGCTGAAGAAATCGATGCCTTCCTGACAAAGCCGAAAGATTACATGCCGGGCACAAAAATGAACTACGCCGGTCTCCGGAAGGAAAAGGACCGCGCAAATGTCATCGCCTATATCAACAGCCAGAGCGAGTAACCGCCCATGAAAATCGGTGTGCTGCAAACCGGATCCGTTCCGCCAGAACTGGTTGACCGCCATGGTTCCTATGTCGCCATGTTCGAAAAGATGTTGCAGCGCGCTGATCCGGCATTCACCGCAGAGCTATGGGATATCAACCTCAAGGGCAATATCCCGGATACACCCGGTGATGCCGATGGCTGGATCATTACAGGGTCCCGTCACGGCGTTTACGAGGACCATGACTGGATAGAGCCGCTGAAAACTTTTATCCGCACGGCCTACGGTACCGGTGCGCCTATGGTCGGGGTGTGTTTCGGACATCAGATACTGGCCGAAGCGCTTAACGGCAAAGTGGTGAAATCGGAGCGGGGCTGGGGATGCGGGATTCATGAATATACACTTCAGGCCCGGACTGAGTGGATGGACAGCCATCAGGACACAATCGCCATCCATGCCATGCATCAGGATCAGGTCGTTGACCTGCCCCCCGGGGCAAAGGTGCTGGCATCTTCGGATTTTTGCCCCTATGCGGCACTCGCCTATGGCGAAACGGCCATATCAATTCAGCCCCATCCGGAATTTACCGCAGATTTTCAGCGGGAGATCATCACCCTGCGCCACGGTACCGCTATTCCGGCAGAAATCGCTGATAAAGCGCTGGCAGGTCTGGATGGCCGCACGGATTCGGAGATGTTCGGCCGCTGGATCACGAATTTTTTCCGGCACGCCGGTAACAGGCCCCGTGCCGCCTGATTCATCGGATCTCCTGTTCCGTCCTCGCCAAACAAAAACACCCGCAGCAGCGCTACGGGTGTGGATAAACAAATCTTATGATATACTTAAGATGCGTAACGATAGATTTCGTCTTTGATCCTTAACTTCCTGAGCTTCAGGGTTTTGACGTCCATATAATCAGTACCCGGGAGGCGCTCCACTGCGTCTATCTCAGCTTGTAGGGTACGATGTTTTCTTTGGAGTTCTTCGACATGAGAGACCAAACTCATCACCTATCTCCTCTGTTGTGAGGATTATATGACAACACACTTCAGAAAAATTGTCATGCCCTAATACGCAATAATTGTGTATCATTTAGCAACAATAAAATTAAAATTTTATGAATACCTCAAGTAAACCAAGAATGATTGTCGGGATCAGCGGTGCCTCCGGTATCGTTTATGGCGTTCGTATTCTGGCATTACTAAAAGACATGAATATTGAAACACATCTTGTCGTTTCACAGGCCGGCCGCTTGACCGCTCATTACGAATTGGGTTTTAGTTCCAACGAATTAAATGCACTGGCCGATTACAGTTATGGTGCGGGCGATGTCGGCGCAGCCATCAGCTCAGGCTCGTTCAAAACCCTGGGAATGATCGTCGCGCCCTGCTCAATGCGCAGTCTTTCGGAGATTTCGGGCGGTGTAACAACCGGTTTGCTCAGCCGCGCCGCTGATGTCGTCCTCAAAGAACGCAGGCGGCTGGTGCTGATGGTCCGCGAGACGCCGCTGCATACCGGCCATCTGCGGTCCATGACCGCCGCCAGCGAGATGGGTGCGATCATTTATCCGCCGGTTCCGGCATTTTATTCGAAACCGTCCTCGATTGAGGATATCGTCACTCAGACCGCAGGGCGTGTCCTTGACCTTTTTGATCTGGATGCGCCTGTCACGAAACGCTGGGGCGAGGACATAGATTGAATATGGGCTGCATGCATATGACTGGCACCGGGCATGACTGAACGCCCGGACTGTATGCCGTGGTAAAGCCTGAACAAAAGTTCGCGCATCTTGATCTTGTCCAGGAAGCAGTCCTGATCCTGAAACGCTCCCGCGAGGTCATTTTCGCCAACCGTCCTGCAATCAGACAGTTCGGCAGACCGCGCCTCGGACTGGATATTGTCCACCTGACCCGCAATCCCCAATGCATTGATGCGATCAACACAGTACTGGCGACCGGAGAGCCGGTGCAAAAAGCGGTTGTGTTCGGCGACCCCGCGAATGGCCCGTTTGATGTCCGTGTCTCACCGTTCAAGGACGCCGCGGACGGACAGCATTATGTTCTGGTCAGCCTGCGCGATATCAACGAAATGCTGCTGGCACAGGAGATGCGGTCCGATTTTGTCGCCAATGTCAGCCACGAATTGCGCTCTCCGCTCTCCTCCATCAGCGGTTTTATTGAAACGCTTAAAGGACCGGCAAAGGACGACGCCGGTGCCCGGTCGAGATTTCTGGGTCTGATGGAACAGGAGGTCGCGCGCATGGCGCGTCTGATTACCGACCTCCTGTCACTCTCAAAAGTTCAGGCGAACAAACAAACCGTACCGGGCGAAAGGATTGATATTACGGCACTGGCCGTTCAGGTGATGAATACGCTCGGTACTGCCGCTGCGGAACAGGGAAAAACCATCTCACTGGACACAGAGGACGGCATCGGCCTCATTCCCGGCAACAGCGATGAACTGATACAGGTTCTCAGCAACCTTTTGGAAAATGCGATAAAATATTCCGCAAGGGAAAGTACAATTACCCTGTCACTGTCAAAACAACAGCATGTTGCCGGTATGAGCGGGCCGGTGATTGCGATCCGTGTGACGGATCAGGGAGAGGGCATTGCCCCGCACCACCTGCCCCGTCTGACGGAGCGGTTTTACCGCGCCGATTCCCACCGCGCGCGCGATCAGGGCGGCACCGGCCTGGGACTGGCCATCGTAAAACACATTATTTTGCATCATCGCGGGCGGCTGAAGATCGAAAGCACCGAAGGCAAAGGCAGCATATTCACTGTGTTTTTGCCGGTCTGAACATGCGGATACAGACCTTCACTACAGGCCGTGTCATATAAGTGTCGTGAAACTGTCATAGGGACGATAAATACCGCAGGCATCTTCCGGCATGTCAGCAATGATCAAAGACATCTTTCGAGAGGATCAAATGTCACGTATTTCCACAGCACTCCGTCCAGCCCTTGCTATCACTGCGCTTTTCGCAATGACATCGGCATCCCATGCACGGGATCAGATCACGATTGTCGGGTCATCAACGGTGTTTCCGTTCGCAACCACCGTGGCCGAGCGCTTCGGCAAGAACACCGATTTCAAAACACCGGTTGTCGAATCCACCGGCTCGGGCGGCGGATTGAAGCTCTTTTGTGCGGGAACCGGAGCGGGCACACCGGATATCACCAACGCCTCACGCCGCATCAAGGCCAGCGAAGTCGAACTGTGTGCGAAGAACGGCGTTGATGAGATCATCGAGGTCAAGGTCGGTTATGACGGCATTGTCCTTGCCAATTCCCGAAAGGCTGATGTCATCTCCCTGACCCGCAAAGATATCTTTCTTGCACTTGCGAAGAATGTCCCCGACGGCGAAGGAAAAACAAAGCCCAATCCCTATACAACATGGAAAGAGGTCAACCCCGAACTGCCGGATGTAAAAATCGAGGTCTTGGGCCCGCCGCCGACTTCCGGCACCCGCGATGCCTTTGTCGAGCTTGCCATGGAAGGCGGCTGTAAAAAAATCGGCTGGATCAAGGCCCTTAAGAAATCCGACAAAAGCGCCTATAAAACCCTGTGCCATACAATCCGTGAGGATGGTGCATTTGTGGAGGCCGGTGAAAATGACAATCTCATCGTCCAGAAGCTGGAAGTCAATCCGGCGGCATTCGGCATCTTCGGGTACAGCTTTCTTGATCAGAACTCCGACAAGGTCCAGGGCTCTGTCATCGAGGGCAGTGAACCGACATTCGAGCTGATTGCCGACGGGGATTATCCCGTTTCACGGTCTTTGTATCTCTATGTAAAAAAAGCGCATATCGGCGTTATCCCGGGCATCGAAGGCTTTCTTGAGGAACTGACCAGCGAGGATGCATACGGTGAGGACGGATATCTGGCTGATAAGGGCCTGATCCCCCTCACTGAGGAGGAATCGGAAGAGGTACTGGACGCAGTTGCCAATCTTACCCCCCTTGAACTTTAAGCGCCGGCGTGGTGAAGACCACGCATAACACAGACCGGTTTTCCGATATGATACGGCAAGCCGGTCACGTTTTACACAAAGGGCGGATTCACCCGAATGGCAAAGGGACTGTATGTGTCTGAAACTGCCGGTATGAGCATCATCAAGCGCGGACAGCGCAATCGCTTGTCCGAAACGGCGGTGCGACTGATCCTGATCCTGTGCGCTCTGGTCGCTGTGGCCACGACCATCGGGATTGTTGCCTCGCTTTTGTTCGAGTCACTGAGATTTTTTCAAAAGGTCCCGCTGACCGATTTTCTGTTCGGTCTGGAATGGAGCCCGCAAACCGCCCTGCGCGCGGATCAGGTCGGATCATCCGGCGCGTTCGGTGCCGTCCCCCTAATTGCCGGAACGTTGCTGATCAGTGCCATTGCCATGCTGGTCGCAACGCCGCTGGGCCTGATGTCGGCGATATATCTTGCCGAATATGCCAGTGCAAAGACCCGAAATACGATCAAACCGCTATTGGAACTGCTCGCGGGGATCCCGACGGTCGTTTACGGCTTTTTCGCCGCTCTGATTGTGGCACCGATGCTGAGAAACGGCGGGGAGAGCATGGGATTTGAAATTTCATCGGAAAGCGCACTCGCCGCCGGGATTACGATGGGAATGATGATTATCCCGTTTATCTCTTCACTGTCGGATGATGTGATCAACGCGGTTCCCCAATCCCTCAGAGATGCGTCCTACGGGCTGGGCGCGACACAGGCGGAGACAATAAAACAGGTTATTCTGCCTGCGGCGACACCCGGTATCGCAGGCAGTCTGCTGCTTGCTACATCGCGGGCGATCGGCGAGACAATGATTGTTGTCATGGCCGCCGGCCTTGCCGCGAAACTGACGGCAAACCCGCTTGAGGCCGTGACCACCGTTACCGTGCAGATCGTCACATTGCTGACCGGTGATCAGGAATTCGACAGCGCCAAGACATTGTCGGCCTTTGCTCTGGGATTGCTGCTTTTCGTGATCACCCTCATCCTGAACGTCATCGCATTACGGATCGTGGACCGCTACAAGGAACAATATGACTGAGATTACGGGTATCCTCAAAACGGCCGGATCAAAGCGCCATCGCGCCGAGGCCCGTTTCAGAGCATACGGCCTGATTGCCATTGCCGTATCACTCAGCTTTCTGCTGATCATGATCGGGTCAATCATCACGCGCGGCAGTGGTGCTTTTCATCAGACCTTTGTACAGATTGACGTCGAATTACCTGCGGAGAAACTCGATCCCGAAGGCACCGGCGATCCGGATGTTCTGCGCAAGGCCCGTTACGGAAAACTGCTCAAAGCGGCCCTGCGGGACCGGTTTCCTGCAGTAAAAAGCCGGTCCGACAAGAAGGCACTCTACAAGCTACTTAGTTCAAACGCCGAATACACTATCCGGGATCAGGTTGTTGCCGACCCCTTGCTGGTTGGCGGAACGCACGCCTTTTGGGTGCGGGCCTCCAGCGAGGTTGATCAGTATATGAAGGGGAAAATCGACAGCTCGCTGGAGGAAAGCAGGCGGCGCATCAACGACAAACAGCTTGCCTGGATTGCCGAATTGCAGGACGCCGGCAAAATTGAAAAACGTTTCAACACACAGTTTTTCACGGGCGGCGACTCCCGCGAACCGGAACAGGCCGGGATTATGGGCGCGGTCGCAGGCTCGGCCTATACATTGCTGATCTGCTTTGTTCTGTCATTTCCGGTCGGTGTTCTGGCTGCGGTATATCTTGAGGAATTTTCTGCAAAAGGGCGTCTGAACCGCTTTATCGAGGTCAATATCAACAATCTCGCTGCGGTGCCCTCCATCGTCTACGGGCTGCTGGGTCTGGCGATTTTTCTGAACGTGTTCAACCTGCCGCGCTCGACCCCTCTGGTCGGAGGTATGGTTCTGGCACTTATGACATTACCGACTATCATCATTGCATCACGGTCCTCCCTGCGCGCCGTCCCGCCCTCGATCCGCGAGGCCGCTTACGGGTTGGGGGCCAGCAAAGTGCAAACAACCTTTCATCATGTCGTCCCCCTTGCCATGCCCGGAATGCTGACCGGATCCATCATCGGCATGGCACAGGCACTGGGCGAAACCGCACCGCTACTGATGATCGGCATGGTCGCATTCATAGTCGATATACCGGGCGGCGTGACTGAGGCGGCCACCGCATTACCGGTACAAATTTTTCTTTGGGCCGACAGCCCTGAACGGGGATTTATGGAAAAAACATCCGCGGCAATTCTGGTCCTGCTGGGCTTTCTGATCATTATGAATCTGGTTGCGGTCTATCTTCGCCGCCGTTTGGAAATCCGTTGGTAGAGGGCTTTGCAATGACCGGCACAAATAGCGCAACACCGATTTTAAAGGTTGAAAACGGCCAGGTTTTCTATGGCGACAAACAAGCCATTACCAATGTTCATGTCGATATTATCCCGAATGCCGTAACAGCCTTTATCGGCCCGTCCGGGTGCGGGAAAAGTACTCTGTTGCGGTGCTTTAACCGTATGAATGATGTCATTCCGATCTGCCGTGTTGAAGGATCGTTCAAACTGGCGGATCAGGATATTTATGATCCCCGCGTGGATGTCGTCTCTTTGCGGCAGCGAATCGGCATGGTGTTTCAGAAACCGAACCCGTTTCCGAAATCCATTTTCGACAATGTCGCATACGGCCCGAAAATTCATGGCCTTGCCGCATCAAAGGCCGATATGCACACCATCGTCGAAAGCAGTCTGACCCGTGCCGGTCTCTGGGACGAAGTCAAAGACCGGCTCGACCAACCCGGCACCGGATTGTCCGGCGGTCAGCAACAGCGCCTGTGTATCGCGCGTGCCATTGCGGTGCAGCCGAAAGTCATCCTTATGGACGAGCCGTGCTCGGCACTCGACCCGATTGCCACGGCAACGATTGAGACGCTGATCGACGAATTATGCGAAAATTACACCATCATTATCGTAACACACTCAATGCAGCAGGCCGCGCGGGTGTCACAGAAAACCGCATTCTTCCACCTCGGGGAACTGGTGGAGTTCGGGGCAACCGAACAGATTTTTTCCGCCCCCGTAGATGAGCGCACCCAGAATTATATCACAGGCCGCATCGGTTGAACGCAAAGGCTCAAGCCATGTCAAACGCACATATTGTCAAATCATTTGATGAAGAACTTGCACAGATTGAAAACCTCATTCTCGAAATGGGCGGGATTGTCGAAACCCAGATCACGGAAAGCGTTCAGGCTTTGTGCAGCCGCGACGAAACATTGGCAACAAAAGTCCGCAAGGATGACAAATCGGTCGACGCGCTGGAAACACGCGTGGATGAGCTGACTCTGCGCACACTCGCGTTACGACAACCGATGGCGCGCGATCTGCGCAGTGTTATCTGTGCCCTGAAAGTCTCCAGCAACCTTGAGCGGATCGGGGATTATGCGAAAAATATCGCAAAACGCTCCATCGTTCTGAAAGACGCAAACCGTATTATTTCGGCGGAAAAGACCATCGAACGGATGAGCGCCATGGTGCAAAGGATGGTCGCGGATGTCCTGAACGCCTATGTCGCAAAAGACATTGTGATGGCTGATGACCTGTTACAGCGGGACGAAGAAGTCGATCATATGCACAATGCGCTTTTTCGCGAATTGCTGACTTATATGATGGAATCATCCGCGAATATCACGCCCTGTATGCATATGTTGTTCATCGCCAAAAACCTGGAACGTATGGGCGACCATGTGACTTCGATCGCCGAACAGATACATTACCTAGAAACAGGCTCTATCCCCGAGGATGACCGCCCGAAAAGTGATCTGACGAGCCAGATTGCCGGTTGAAACAATGAGCGGCACGAGCGGATTGAAAATTCTGATTATCGAGGATGAACCGGCGCAACGCGAAATTCTATCCTATAATTTCGACAAAGCCGGCTACAAAACCATAACTGCCGCTGACGGGGACGAGGGTTTGCTGCGCGCGCGCGGGGAAAATCCCCATATGATTATTTTGGACTGGATGATGCCGGGCCTGTCCGGAATTGAGTTATGCAGGCAACTCCGGCGCGATGACGCGACCCGCAAAACACCGATCCTGATCCTGACCGCGCGCGGCGAGGAGGCGGACAAAATACGCGGCCTGGACAGCGGGGCCGATGATTATCTGGTCAAACCGTTCTCGGTTGCGGAATTGCTGGCCCGCGCCCGGGCCATGCTAAGGCGGGCCGAACCCGGCTCCGATGGCAGCATGATTGAATATGGCGATATCAGCATCGACCCGCATAAAATGCGCGTGCGCCGGAACGGGACGGGGATTGACCTGGGACCGACTGAGTACCGCCTCCTGACCGTTATGATCAGCCGCCCGGGGCGGGTATGGAGCCGTGAACAATTGCTCGAGCGGGTCTGGGAGGATAATCTGGAGATCGAGCAGCGCACCGTTGATGTCCATATCGGGCGCCTTCGGAAAGCCTTGAGCCAAAAGGACGTCCCCAACCCGGTCCGGACCGTGCGCTCCGCCGGATATGCCCTTGACCTTGACGTTTAAGGAAACGCTCAGACGCCGCGTTTATTCCCCCACAGCATGACATGCAGCTGCGGCAGAATACGGACGCTGTACCATTTGTCTTTCAGCGTGCGTTCCACCAGCCAGAGCATACGGCTGTTCAGACCGTCCAGGTCAACCGCAGCCGTATCATCGTCCGGAGGCGGCGGAGTGTGATTGCAGGGTTGCAGGTATACCGGCAGGTCCGGATGCAACGCGGCAACCTTGCGCGCGAACTGATAATCTGCCTCATCCAATACAACACATTTCAGCACAACGTGCTGTCCGGAAGATGTTTCCGCTAGACATGCGGACAACTGCACCGGATCAAAAGCCATCCCGCTGGAGGGCGGTTTCGGACTGAGCACCAGCACATCAAGACCGGAAAACCAGCGCGCGGCAACACTGCCCTGGGTTTCAAGGGCAAAGCGGTAGCCCTTAGCGTGGCCAAAGTTGATCAAGGAATCGAAAGGCTGGATCGCAGGATTACCCCCCGACAAAGTAACCATCAGGGGGGTTGCACCGGATAAGTCTTCTATACGCGCAAAGACTTCCGCCGTGGACATATCCGCCCATGTGTGCCGGTATTCACTCCCGACTGCATGCAGGCTGTCGCACCATGAACACCGGAAATCACAGCCGCCCGTCCGGACAAACACCGTCGGCTCCCCGATCAGCGCGCCCTCGCCCTGTATCGTCGGGCCGAAAATTTCCGAAACACGGATCTTATCTGTCACAGGGAATACTCGGCCCATGTACGCGGAGTTTCACTGACCTTGACAGCGGAAACCTCCGGCCAGTGTGCCCTTGCCCAGTCAAACAGTGTTTTTGCAAGAAACTCGGAGGTCACTTTGTCATGCCCGAACACATCATTGAGATGCCTGTGATCCAGTTCGGTGTCGATATAGGTTTTGAAGGCCGCCAGTTCGCCGAAATCACGCACAAACCCGTGCTCATCAAGCTCGGTGCTGCTCAATTCCACAACCACCACATAGTTATGCCCGTGCAACCGCGCGCATTGATGGGTCTCCGGCAGGGATGACAGTTGATGGGATGCTGAAAAGTGAAACTCTTTCATAATCCTGTACATCAGCCCTGCCCCGTCGCTGCGCGCCAGAAATCCGGATCCTTATAGTCCGTAGGATCCGTCGCACCGGCAAGTTGGAACGCCTCACGCCGTTCAACACAGGTGCCGCAGCGCCCGCAATGGATGTCACCGCCCTTGTAACACGACCAGGTCTCTGCAAACGGAACCCCAAGGCGCGCCCCCTCCGCCGCGATATCCGCCTTGGTCTGATCGGCAAACGGAACATAAAGCTTAACATCCGGATCACCATCAAGGGACCAGCGCTCCATCTCGGCAAACGCGTTCAGGAATGCGGGCCGGCAATCGGGGTAAATAAAGTGATCCCCTCCATGCATGGCCGCCGCAACCGCCTCTGCTCTCTGTGCTGCGCCGATACTGAAGGCGATGGCAAGCATCATGGCATTGCGGTTCGGCACCACCGTAACCTTCATGCTGTCTTCGGCATAATGGCCATCCGGAACATCAACGTTATCTGTGAGCGCCGATCCGCTCAGCAGTTTTCCGATAGCGGATATATCTATTACATGCGCAGGGACATTCAGGCGTTTGCCTGCAAGGGCGGCAAATTCCAGTTCCTTGTTATGGCGCTGGCCATAATCAAACGAAATTAAGCCGGTCAGAGTTGCTTCTTTCGCCACCTTATAGGCAAGCGTAACAGAGTCCAATCCGCCGGAACAGACGACGAGCGTTTTCACATCCGAATCCTTGTTTTTTCCGGGTAGGCTGCGACCGGGCTTCAGCAAGCGGATGCGTCATAACAGCAGAATTCAAAAAATGAAAGGGCAACAGGGAAATGTATACACGCCCGGACCGTGCGCCCCTGTAATACAGGGACAGGTCAGGATGGGAAGCCCGCGGTCAGCGCCGGGCCTGTTCCGCCAGGTGCTGCAACGCGGAGACAAAAGGCCCGCGTACGTCCGTTGGCAAAGAGTCAATCATCCGACGCTCAGCCTCTACGACTTTCGGGGTCACGGCCTCAACCGCGCGCAATCCCTCAGGCGTGATTGTGACAGAGTTCGCCCGTTGATCCTCTTCCGTGCGGCGCGATGCAATCAGACCCCGTTTTCCGAGACGGGACAACATATCGGCCAGTGTCGAACGGTCAATACCGGTACGCCGCACCAGTTCCGACTGAGTCACACCCTCGTTTTGCCGCAGTGTCAGAAGAACCGCAAACTGACGCGGTGTCATACCATAGGCACGCAGCGCTTGTGCGGTCATATCCGCTGCACGCTGTTGTGCACGATGCAGTAAATGTCCCGGCGATCCGTCCAGTGAAAATCCGATTGTCCCATAGCCATTCTGCGCCGGGTCTTTCTCAAACATACGTAGACTCCCTCTATTTGCCTTCCCCGCAAGGCAAACCTCACCTCATTATTAAGACAATTTAACCATAAAGGCGAGTAAATATGTACCGTATGCGTCAATTCAGTTCGGAGAACGTACAAAAACACACGCGTAAGGCGTAAAATTATTAATAAAAATAAAGTCTGCTGTCTCAAGCGCGTCTTTTGCAGCACCCGAAGCAGGCGGTCAGAAAACTGCCGCCAGTCACAAATAGAGTGCAGCAAAGGACATCAGATCATCGTGTCATGCCCCGCGTTTCAGGACAACGAGGGGAAATAATCCTCACATTCGCCGTCACGGTACACATCTGCGGTACAGCAATGCAATCCGCCGCCGAAAGCATAGGCATCACGCAGATCAACCGGCACAACTTCCACACCCAACTTATCCAGCTGGTCCGCCTGATAGACTTCGGTTTTTTCCACGCACACGGTTTTCGGGTCGAGAACCAGCACATTCATAGACAGCCAGACTGAAGAATAGCACAGCGGCGGCGGCTGGTTATGAGCGGGCTGTGCCGCATCGACGATTTCCCAGCCGTTCGCCTCGAACATCGCGCGCTGATCATCGGGCAGGCGGCGGTGCGGATTATTCAGGATCAGGCCGGGCCGGATCGGTGTGAATGTCGCGTCAATATGGATCGGATAGGGATCACCCGGGAAATTCACCGTATGGACACGGTGACCGGGGAAGTGACGCTTCAACCAGTCGATACCCTTAAGGTTTGTGGTAAAGCCGTGCTGCACCACCAGATCCTTGCCGAAACGCAGCACATCGGCGGCATCGAACAGCGGCTCTTCCTCGGTGGTGACAAAGAATTTTTCGGCGGCCCATTCCAGGCGTTTCGCTTCACCGATCTTATCGGACAGATAATCGGGGTGATAATCGGCATCGGTCAGGCGCGGTTTCGGGGCCGCCTCATGGCGCATTTTCGGGTCTTCGTTGTAGTATTGCTGCAACAAAGGCCGGTAGCAGAGATATTCGAACCAGCGGCACCGGTAACTCATGGTTGCTTCCAGCATTTCGCGCCCGACGGTCAGCAACACATCACGCGGCGGCATACAGCCGAAATTCGATTCCGTACGCCAATCCGGTGTTTCAGCGGATTTCGAGAAATCAATCGGCGTCGGCCTGTCCACCCGCACACCGCGCTTGCGCAGCATATCGGCAAAGTTATCGAGCAGCTCATTGGCCTTGTCGATGGTTTCCTGGGGGCGGCGGCCCCACTGACCGCGCATATCGGAATCTTCAGGCACTTTCGCATCCAGAGCCGGTTCGGGCGGTGGAATATGGCAATCATCGGCCTTACCGACAATCACGTGGCGCAGAGTATCCCACTCGTTCCAACTTTTGACTTCGGTTTTATCCGGCGACCAGTTCATGCGCATTCTCCTCGCGAATCCTGGAATGCATAGGATGCCCGCGGCCGGTAATATTCAAGCCCCTGGCGGGCCTTCTTTTCCGTCAAAAACGACATGCCGGATAAAGATCAAAATCGGCGTTGTTGAAGTATTTCAGGTGACGTAACCATGTGCGGGACAGTGAAAGCGGCCACCGGCACAGGGAGCGGGATCATCGGAAAACGTAAAATTCATGATGTTGACGGGCTGAGCGAGCGCCTGCGCACCATCACAAACCGCGCCCGCATAGACCTGCGGTTTTTGCACGAGGATCACTCACGGGCGCTGATCGTCGAACGCACGCGTGATGCGGGCATGATACTTGATGTCGGGGCCTCCATGCGCGATCACCTCGGCGCGTTAAGCGGAACGGTCGAAACCCTCGATATCAACGATTTCGGGGACTATCCGGACATACTCGGAGATGTCTGCTCACCCTTTCCTGCGGATATGGAGGGCAAATACGATGCGGTGATTGCCCTGGCCATCCTGGAGCACGTTTATGACATCCCCGCTGCCATGGAGAATTTCACCCGGGCACTGAAACCCGGCGGGATGCTGTTTTTGTATGTCCCGTGGCTCTGGCGGTATCACGGACCGAAAAACCTTTTGTTTCAGGATTACCAGAGGCTCAGCCGAGACGGGATGACCTATATGCTGCGGGATTTTGAGGATGTGACGCTTTATCCGCTGCGAGGTAAATACGCAGCAAGAATGAATTTTATGAAACTGTGGAAGCGCAAGGTGGAAAAGCGCTTCGGCGGCCGGATCAATAAGCTGCTGGATTCCCGTGTGTCCGACTGGCGCAACACGGTACAGGCATCGGGCTATTTCGCCGAGGCACGAAAACCGGAGTGAACGTAGCTTCATTCACCGACTTTGACACTGGCTGTAACAGGTTCACCATTCACGACATAAATTCTGTGGTCATTTGTGTTAAGCGTCACGCGGATGATATGCGGGCCATCCGGCAGGGGCGGGATCACTGCGGTCTTCCCGTAGACCCTGCCGATTTTGACACCGCCGGCATAAAGATGCCCGTGACCGGTTCCGGCCTCATGCGGGCCATCCGCCTGTTCGCGGGAAAACCGGAAGTTCTCGATTTCAACAGTCACCGAAAAACCGCCCTCCGCGTTGGGCTGCGCCGAAACAGACAGATCCGGCGCAGCCTCGCCGTCCGGAACAATATATTCCGCACCGCCCATCGCACCATGATCCATTGTGGTGTCCGTATTTTCCAAATCAGAAAAACGGGCTTTAGCCGCAACTCTGCCTGCGTTTTCAAACATGAGAGTTAGAGGGATCAACCGGCCATCCTGCAAAACGCCATCCAATCCGCCAATCATAATATGCGCTCCGTCGGACGCGAGATCGATTGAACTGTATGCGGGCATCGGCAAGGGACCGGTATGTTCCGCCATGATGAGGGCCAGTTTCGACCCGGGAACTTCAACAGACATCAGCAGGTCCGGCGGCCCGTCATTGCGAACCGTCAGTGTGACCCCGATCATCGCACCGCCATGGCTTCGCGCCTCGACATTTTCCAGCAGAATTGTCTGTTCACCGGCCATACGGATGCCGATAACAGCCGCTATGATGACCACTCCGGCCAGGCCCAACCTTATCCAAGCGCGCAACGGCACCTCCCTTGTCAACAGGTCTCTAACGTGTTCGTTTCCGCTGCGGGGATCAAGATGGCAACCGGATGAATAAATCACACGGATTATTATTTATAAGCGGGGTGATTATCATCCTGCCATCGACAGTGCTCGCCCATGCGTCGGGGCAGGGGTTTGTACTGTTGCTGCCGACCGGAACAATGCAGTGGTCGGGCACACTCGCCGTTGCCCTCTCTTTTACTTTGCTGCTGTTTTTACCCGCGCGTTTTCTGAACCGGCTGTTTCAGGAACGGACCATCGCACGTTTCAGACTGCCGCATGTTGAAACCGGGATCAGCCTTATCAGCCTGTTGTTCTGGGGCGCCCTGGTGGTCGCAGGTTACAGCGGCGCGCGGGACCCGCTGGCCAATCCGCTTTCCCTGACGGTCTGGACTCTGCTTTGGGTCGGGTTGACTTTGGCCTGTGCTGTGTCCGGAAATCTGTGGAGTCTTCTTAATCCGTGGAGCGGGCCGGTGCGGATTATAACGAAGGGCATCCCGCTGATACGTTTACCCGCATCTATAGGATATGCCCCTGCAATCGCGGGCCTGCTTGCCTTCGGCTGGTTTGAAATTGTGGACCCGGCCCCGGATGATCCGGCGCGCCTTGCCACGGCTGTCTCTGTCTATTGGACGCTGACATTTGCGGCAATGGTCATCTTCGGCCCGAAAGACTGGCTGGAACGCGGAGAGTTCCTGCATGTCTTTTTCGGCTTTATCGGCAGGATGGCCCCCTTACGCGCGCACCGGCAGGGCAAGGTTTCGGTTAC
>CALFWP010000149.1 GCA_937927905.1 uncultured Neomegalonema sp. | reverse complement strand
TGATGATGATGTCATTCAGAAAGTCCTGGCCGATGCAAAAGATCGTGGTGCGTCGATTGACGAGGCGGAACTTCGCGCTAAATCCGACGAATTGCTGACGGTGGCCAAAGCCGAACTGATGGAAGGCGAGGACTGATCGCGAAAAATATCCGCAAGAGCGATCTTCCCGTCAAAGACTGTGCAGTCTGTGGCCGCCCCTTTACCTGGCGCAAAAAATGGGCGGCTGTATGGGACGACGTAAAATATTGTTCGGAGCGCTGCCGCCGGTCGCGGAGCGTGCGCCATGGTGAGCGCTCCTGAAACTGGGAATACCCTTGCAGGCGTAAATATGCCTGGACGTGTGAGACGTCTTATCGTTGTCTGCGGCGATCAGCTTGATGCGGACAGTGCTGCCTTTGAAGGTCTTGATCCTGTCCGTGATGTCGTCCTTATGACCGAAGCCTATGAAGAGGCGACATATATATGGCAGCATAAACGCCGCCTGGTTTTTTTCTTTGCGGCGATGCGGGCCTTTCGTGATGCGCTGACGGAGAAAGGAATTCCTGTACTTTATAATGCTCTGGATAGTGGGACCCCTGCGCCGTCCTTATCCGCCTCGCTGACGGCGGCGGCGGAGCAGCTGACTCCGGAAGAGATCATCCTTGTCCGCCCCGGAGATTACCGCGTGCTTTGTGCGCTGGAGGTAGCGGCGGGCGCACTCGGAATCCCTTTGCGTCTTTTGGAAGATACGCATTTCTACACGACACCGGCGGAATTCCGTGAGTTCCGCTCCGGTCGTAAGCGCTTTATTCTGGAAGACTTCTATCGCGCTATGCGGCGGCAGACCGGTTATCTGATGGAAAACGGCAAACCGGTCGGTGACGCCTGGAATTTCGATAAGGATAATCGCGGAGCCTTTAAAAAGGACGGCCCCGGCCTTTTGCCCCGCCGGGTAACATTTCCGCCCTCGGCGCAGACCCGTGCGGTCATTGAGATGGTTTCTGAATGCTTTCCTGATGCGCCCGGTTCTCTGGACGGGTTTGACGAACCGGTGACGCGCGCTGATGCGCTGGCCGCGTTGAAGGATTTTGCGGAGAACCGCCTGCCCGAATTCGGTGTTTATCAGGATGCGATGTGGGAGGGCGAATCAACCCTTTACCATTCCCGGATTTCTGCGGTGATGAATGTCAAACTGCTGAACCCCCGCGAGGTGTGCGCGGCGGCGCTTGAAGGTTATGAAAAGGGCCGCGTGCCGCTTAATGCCATTGAGGGATTTATCCGACAGGTGATCGGCTGGCGCGAGTTTACGCGCGGGGTGTACTGGACTGAAATGCCGGATTATGAAGCACTGAACGCGCTGAGGGCCACCCGTGATGTGCCGGATTTTTTCTGGACGGGCGATACGGATATGGCCTGCCTGCGTGATACGCTCGGCAAGTTGCTCCGTACGGGTTACGCTCACCATATCGAGCGTTTGATGATCATGGGACTGTATTTGCAATTGTACGGGACCGACCCGTTCAAGGCTCATGAATGGCACATGGCGCTTTATCTCGATGCAATCGACTGGGTGTCTTTGCCCAATATGCTGGGCATGAGTCAGCATGCGGATGGCGGTATTGTGGGGACAAAGCCTTATTGCGCGTCCGGTGCGTATATAGGTCGCATGGGTCATTATTGCGGAGGATGCCGTTATGATCCGAAAGTCTCTGTGGGTGAAAAAGCTTGTCCCTTTACAACCCTTTACTGGGATTTTCTTGCGCGGCATGAGGAAAAGTTTAAGGCAAACCGTCGCATGAAATTTCAGATGCTGAATTTGCAGCGTAAGGCGGAATCCGAATTGAAAATTATCCGTAAACATGCGGAAAGCCTGATGAAAATGTAATTGCTTATGTCTTGTGGCCTTCCTGATCACGTTTATGTTTAGGAAAAGCCGGTTCTGACAAGCGCCTGAAATTCCCCTGAAATTGCGATTTGTGATGTGACTCCGGGTTGCGGATACTGTAATCGGCCCGTGATTTGTATCGACGCTGTGGAATAAGAAAACAGCGCGTTAGGGAGAGCACGGATGACAACGATTGATCTGGAAAAAGATTATTATCCCAGTGATTCAGAACCGTTCATGAATGACAAACAGCGTGCGTTTTTCACCGCGCGCCTCATGGACTGGAAAAAAGATTTGTTACGCGAAAGCCAGGGTACGGTTGAAGCGCTGCAAAATGAGACCCGTGCTGTTCCGGATATTACCGACCGCGCCTCGGAAGAGGCCGACCGTGCGCTTGAACTGCGTACCCGTGACCGTCAGCGCAAACTTATTGCCAAAATCGATTCGGCTCTGCGCCGTATTGAGACGGGCGATTACGGTTATTGTGATGTCACAGGCGACCCGATCAGCCTCAAACGTCTGATTGCCCGCCCGACAGCCACCATGTCTCTGGAGGCGCAGGAACGCCATGAGCGCAAAGAGCGTGTTTACCGCGACGACTAATTTGCTACAGCGGGCGCGTTCCTGATGCGCCCGCTCGGATAACACTTGCACGCTGCCCTGACTTTACCGTCAATCCGGTATGACGGAACCGGCCAATTCAGGGGATGGCGTGGACAGCAAACACGATCTGGCGCGTTTTGGCGTTATTGATATCGGGTCGCATACGGTCCGGCTGGTCGTTTTCGACGGCAGAACCCGTAGCCCGGCCTATTTTTTCAATGAAAAATCCACCTGTTCGCTTGGCGCTGAAATCGGCGTGACGGGTCTGCTTTATCCCGACGGTGTTGAAAAAGCACTGCCGCAGCTCAAGCGCTTCAAGGCGCTGGCGGATGCCATGGGAGTCATGGCTTTGAAGGTGGTCGCGACTGCCGCGGTCCGCGATGCCGCCGACGGTGGTGCCTTTGTTGAAAGAGTAAAAAGCGAGTGCGGTCTTGATGTCCATGTGATCAGTGGCGAGCAGGAGGGACGCTATGCCGCGATGGGCGTTCTGCTGGGGGAAAACCGCACTGATGCGCTGGTGGTGGATATCGGCGGTGCATCACTGGAGCTCACCACGCTGAAAGACCGTCGCACCGGTATCGCCGTATCAACACCACTCGGTCCCCTGCGCCTGTCTGCTTCGGGTAGGGCGGGCGAGGCGCTCGACACCTATATCGATACCGTTCTGGAGGAGGGTTGGCCCGCTGACAGCCCCCAGGGGATGCGCATCGCGCTTGTCGGCGGCGGTTGGCGGGCGTTTGCATCGCTGGACATGTACCGGCGCGAATATCCGCTGCATGTTCTTCAGGGCTATGAAATGACTGCAGAGGATGCGCTGGAAACCGCAGATTGGGTCCGTAAGGCCGATGAAAGCAAATTGTCAGGTGCGGGCCTGTCGAAAACGCGTATCGCAAATGCATCTCTCACCGCGCAGGTTCTGCAAAGGCTGATTGGGCGTGGACAGCCCTCGGTTCTGTTTATTTCCGCCTACGGGCTGCGGGAGGGGATTTTATACGATCATCTGCCCGCCGACCTTCTGGACAGTGATCCGCTGGTACAATCGGCTGCATTCATAGAAGAAAACGCGGCGCGTTCCCCAGGGTTCGGTGAAGAGTTGGCGGCATGGCTGATGCCGTGTTTTCCGGACCTGCCGGAAAGGATGCTGAGCGCGGCCTCGCTTTTGTCGGATGCGAACTGGCGTATTCATCCGGATTACCGTGCAAAGGCCTGTTTTGTGACTGCGACACAGGCCAACCTCGGCGGTCTGACGCATACCGAACGGGTGTTCCTCGCCGTGGCACTGGCTTATAGGTATAAGGGCGCAAAACAGGCGCTGAAATCCGAACCCGCCGCCGCTTTGCTCAATTGCGCAGAACGCCAGCAGGCCGAAGCCCTGGGCCGGACACTTCGTCTCGGGACGATGATCAGCGGCGCGGCTTCTAATATCCTGTTCACCAGCAGGCTGGAGCGCAGCGCCAGCACTCTGACTTTGTCTTTTGACGCAACACATGCTGCTCTGGCCAGTGGCCCGGTCAAACGCCGCCTTATGTCACTTGCAGATACACTCGGGTTGGAGCCGGTGCTGATCGCATAAGCCGTGTGATCCGCCGGACGTTGTACCGGGTATTAAATTTTTGCTGTAAAATCCGGGAAAAGATTGACTCCGCCTGACCGATTGCGCCTTTGTTCCCCTCTCTGCTGAAGGGAAGTGCGGCGATGGCATTGCAACAAAGGTTTTCGGGATTTTTTGACGATTCGCGTGCGGTCACTCTGACGGCGATTGTGATTGTGTCCCTGCCGCTCTGGTGGCTGATGGCCCTCATGTCAGGCATGACCATTCCTGAAGGCTGGAGCGTGGGCATTGCCGTTTCGACCTCGGTGATGTGGATTCTGATGATGCTCGCTATGATGTTGCCCTCCATGGCACCGGTCATGTCGGTGTATGCCGGTCTTGCGGCCAAAGAGCATAAGGGCGGTATGCTGGCCCTTCGCATTCTGTTATTTTTCATGGGATATTTTGCGCTTTGGGCGGTGGTTTCGGTTTTTCTGGCTCTGGTTCAGCTCGGTCTGCGGGACAGCGCTTATTTCACCCAGGGCGGGACGCAGGCAACGCCGGTGATGGCCGGCCTGCTGATGATCTGCGCGGGCCTTTACCAGATGACAGCGATCAAGGATTTGTGTTTGGAACATTGCCGCTCGCCAATGGCCTTTTTGCTGTCACACTGGCGTGAGGGGATCGGCGGAGCGTTTCCGATGGGATTGCGTCACGGCCTTTATTGTGTCGGATGCTGTATTGCCATCATGGGGCTGATGTTTGTGCTCGGGGCAATGAATCCGTGGTGGATGGCGGTGATTGCGGCTTACTTTGTCGCGGAAAAACTGTTACCGGCAGCTGAGTATTGGACAAAGCCGGTGGGCATCGTGTTAATCGGTCTGGGGACCGTTGTAATCGTCGCTGCTTATGCAGGAAAGGAGTTGATATGATCCGTGTGTTTCTCGCTGCCGTTTTGCTGGCAACAGCGGCCCGGGCCGAGACCAAACTGCCGGAGATTGACCCGTCTCAGAATCTGGCATTCTGCGGTAGTCAGGTTGCAACACTTGCCTGGTTTTATCAGGGGGTTGTCAGTGACGGCGCGCCGGAGCTTAAGCCCGAGCTGGACGGCCTTTTGGCGATGCAGACGATTTTTATCGGACAGGTCGAGCGGGACGGTGATGAAACGATTGATCTGTTCAAGAAAATGACCAAGAAGAGTGTAACGGACCTTGCCGAGCAGATGCAGGGCACACAGGAGCAAGGCGCGGCGGCGCTGGCTCATGTGAATACGAATGTACGCGGATGTGCCGATATTTACTTCGAGAAAATCGAAGGTCAAAACGGCGCGGAATCCGAATAAATTAACCGGAGGACAGGGTATGGCCGGCGCAGCGACCAAAAAGCAAAAAGCATCCGCAAAAGACAAGGCAATCTCCTGGCAGATTAAGGGAGAATTGGCCCTGAACTGTTCCTGCGATGTGTTCTGTCCGTGTGTTGTATCATTGGGTCAGCATCCGCCGACCCAGGGGTTCTGCCATGCATGGCTCGCGGTGCGTATTGATGAGGGCCATTACGGGGATGCGGATCTGGGCGGGCTGAACGTCGCACTTCTTCTCGATATTCCGGGGCGTATGGGCGAGGGTGACTGGAAGGCCGCCGCTTATATGGACAAGCGCACCGATGATGCGCAATACGACGCCCTGATGCAGATTTTCTCCGGTCAGGCGGGTGGTACCACAAGTGTTTTGAAGCTTTTGGTCAGTGAATTTCTTGGAGCCCGCCGCGAAGAGGTGCTCTATGAAACCGAGGGTAAAACGCGTATCGTAACCGTGCCGGGCATTCTGAACGGACAGGTGGTTCCGATTCCCGGCGGTTCTCCGGACGAGGATGTGCTGCTCAAGAACACGCAATACTGGATGGGACCGGATGTAACATTGGCCAAAGGCCTCAAAAGCCGCATCCGCGATTTCGGCCGTGTTTGGAATTTCGAAAACAAAAGTGCCGAACTGTTGCAAATCGACTGGCATAACTGACCGGCAGATTGTGGTATCGGTTGGTGAAGATAATTGTGGATGATGTATTTTCAGGCACGCCTTCCGATGGCATGATCCTATTGATGCCAGGGTCACTTGCCGTCGATGTGGCTTCGTAAATAAACATTTGTAGTAAAACAAATAATTTTACGGATCGGTAAATTTCACCGGCATTATTTATGCTTTCATCCTGTGTGGATAAGGGCCTGTTGGCCTGTGCCGGCGATTTAGGGAAAGCATTATGATATCTAAAGTGAAATACACGTTCTTTTCTGTTGCATTGATGTCGCTGGGCGGCTGCGTCGTTGTTCCGGCTGCGCATGTGGGGCCGAATGATACGATTGTGACCGAGCTTGAAACAGGCCGCACGTATGTCCGCCCGAAATCCGGTACATCTTCATGCCTCACCTTCGGGGCGCAGCCTGTAAACTCCAATGGTTTTCTCGTCATCGACGGCTTTGAAATCCCGCTCGGATATTATGACCCGCAGGGGGCATGTTATTGATCTGAAGTGTTACCCTCAAGGACCGGCGCAGAGGGCGGCCCGTCGCGATTGGCCTTTATCTGGTCGGAAGGCGCGTAACCTCTGCACCGGTTTTGATGCTGTTTCAGCTGATTGCATGATTTTGCAGAGGGGCCTTCAGATATGGCACAGCTTTCTTTTTCACGCCGTCTGCGCGGTACACCCTATACACAGCGGCTGGAAGCGGCGGGCGTAAAGGGATACACCGTATACAATCATACACTGTTGCCTACTCTGATTGATTCACTGGAGGCTGATTGCACGCATCTTAAACAGCATGTGCAGGTCTGGGATGTCGCGTGCGAACGTCAGGTGGAGATCAAGGGGCCCGATGCCGCGCGTCTTGTGCAATGGATGACCCCCCGCGACCTTGGCAAAGCCGCGATTGATCAGTGCTATTACATTCCGCTGGTCGATGAGACCGGAGGAATGCTCAATGATCCGGTTGCCATCAAACTGGCAGAGGACCGGTTCTGGATTTCCATCGCGGACAGTGATGTTCTGCTTTATGCCAAGGGCCTTGCTATAGGCGGCGGCTTTAATGTGGAGGTCTTTGAGCCGGAGATTGATATCCTTGCGGTTCAGGGGCCGAAATCCGATGATCTCATGGCCCGTGTTTTTGGCGAGGATGCCCGTAAGGTCCGGTTTTTCCGCGGGCTGTGGCTGCCGTTCGAGGGGCGGGAGATGTTCGTGGCGCGCTCCGGCTATTCCAAACAGGGCGGATTCGAGATTTACCTGAACGACCCTGCTCTTGGGTCTGTGCTGTGGGATGCGTTGTTTGCCGCCGGTGCGGATTTGAATGTCCGGCAGGGCGGGCCGAACCTGATTGAGCGGATCGAGGGCGGCCTTTTGTCCTATGGCAATGATATGACCCGCGATAACACACCCTATGAAGCCGGTTTCGGTAAGTTCTGCGGTGATGCGGCCAAGCTGCAATGCATCGGCCACGAGGCCCTGACACGTGCCGCCGCCGAGGGACCCCAGCGGATGATACGGGGGTTGAAAATTTCCGGCGAAGCCGTGCCGGTCTGTCGTAGGCCGTGGTCTGTAACCGCAGGCGGCGATCATGCCGGTCAGGTGACATCGGCTACATGGTCTCCTGATTTCGGAACAAACGTGTCCATCGCTATGATTGAAAAGGCCCATTGGACGCCGGGTACCGCAGTTAAGGTTGAGGCACCTGACGGAATGCGCGACGCGGTCGTCTGCACTCTTCCTTTCGGGCCGGATGCGGCTTAATCTCGTATTAAAAGTTCTGGGAGACTGCCGATGCCGCGCGAAGATTATGATGCTTTTCCGAAAACCGCTGCGAATTATGTCCCGTTATCGCCGCTATCCTTTATCCGCCGCGCGGCAGAGGTACATGGCGGGCATACGGCGGTTATTCACGGCACTTTGCGCCGCACATGGGATGAGACATATGCACGATGTGTCCGCCTTGGCCATGCACTGTCAAAGCGGGGGATCGGGCGTAACGATACCATCAGCTTTATCTGTCCTAATACACCGGAGATGATCGAGGCGCATTTCGGCGTCAATATGTGCGGTGCGGTGCTTAATTCGATCAACACGCGGCTTGATGCGGACACGGTTGCCTACATTCTGGAACATTCAGAATCTCAACTGGTTTTTGCCGATACACAGTTTTCTCCGGTTCTGAAAGAGGCACTGGCCATTCTTGGGGATAAAGCTCCGGCTGTGATCGATATTATTGATGATCAGGCGGAACTTAAGCCCGGTGAAGGCGCGCGCAGCGGTGCGGAAACCTATGAAGAGTTCATTGCGGCAGGAGATGCGGACTGGGATTGGCAGATGCCCGGCGATGAATGGGACGCGTTGGCGATCAATTACACCTCCGGGACCACAGGGCGTCCCAAGGGCGTAGTGCTGCACCATCGCGGAGCTTATCTGATGGCCACCGGTACGATCATGGGATGGCCGCTGCCGAAACATCCGGTCTATGTCTATATCGTGCCGCTATTCCACTGTAACGGCTGGGGCCATGCCTGGGCAATGGCGGCACAGGCGGGAACGATGGTATGTACCCGTGCGGTCACGGCTAAGGCGATTTATGATGCGGCGGCGGATCACGGCGCGGCGTATTTCGGCGGTGCGCCCATTGTCCTGGGAATGCTGATCAATGCGCCGGATCAAGAAAAGCGCGATTTTTCACACACCATCAATGCCTTCACCGCCGGTGCGCCGCCGCCGCCTGCGGTTTTGGCGCAAATGGCCGATCTGGGCGTGAATGTTCAGCATGTTTACGGTCTGACCGAAACATACGGCCATGTCACCCAATGCGACTGGAAGGCCGAATGGGATGGCCTCCCAGCCGGAGAGCGCGCCGAAATCGCAGGCCGTCAGGGGCCGCGTATGGCGATGATGGAGGGGGCGAAATCCGTTGATATGGACACCGGCGAGGACATCGCCCATGACGGCGAACGCTCGGGCGAGATCATGCTACGCGGTAATACCGTCATGAAGGGCTATTTCAAAAATAAAGAGGCCACGGATGAGGCATTCAAAGGCGGATGGTTCCATTCGGGCGATGCGGCAGCGGTCTATCCCGGCGGATATCTGAAAATCCGTGACCGTCTGAAAGATGTGATCATTTCTGGCGGCGAGAATATCTCCTCAGTCGAGGTTGAGGCAACGCTCTACAAATTCCCCGGTGTCGTTGCGGCGGCGGTGGTGGCGCGTCCTGATGACAAATGGGGTGAAACACCGTGTGCCTTTATTGAGATGAAAGAGGGTGAGAGCGGCACCGAGGATGGAGTTATCGCATTTTGTCGCGAGAGCCTTGCCGGGTTCAAATGCCCTAAGACTGTTATCTTCAAGGAGTTGCCGAAAACTTCGACCGGCAAAATCCAGAAATTCATTCTACGCCAGGAAGCACGGGAGCTTTGAGTTATGGAGACACCGCACGGTCAGATCTGGTGGACGGAACTGAATACCTGGAATCCCGATCAGGCTTTGAAATGGTATGGTGCGGTGATGGGTTGGACCTTTACCGAGGCACCGTCGGCCACCGATGACGCTGCGCGCCCCTATTATGTCGCGCTGAAAGACGGCCGCCCTGTTGCCGGTATTTTTACGCTGGTCAAACCTGCATTTGAGGGGATACCGGACCATTGGTTTACCTATATCGCAGTTGAAAATCTGCAAAAGGCCCTCGTGCATAGTGTGGAATGCGGCGGTAAAGTTCTGCGCGATCCGTTTGAAATTCCCGGTATGGGCAAAATGTGCGTTCATGCCGATGCCACCGGTGCGATCATGGGGATGATCGAACCGGCAGAGCGCGGTTAGGGCCGGTGCACCCGGACCCGTCCGATCAGACAGTTTATCGCGGTAAAACCCGCTCTGTCGCTTTGCTGTGTCTGGCCGAGATTGCGGGCATGAGCCTATGGTTCGTCTCTGCTGCGGTTTTGCCTGAAATGTCGGCTGAGGCGGGATTATCCGGCGCGCGTGGGGCGGCATTGTCCAGCGCGGTTCAGATCGGCTTTGTTTTCGGGGCGCTGGGTTTTGCGGTTCTTGGGCTGGCGGACCGGTTTGACCCGCGCCGGGTGTTCATGATCAGCGGTATTGCTGCGGCGGCGGCCAATGCCCTGTTGCTGGTGACACCTATCGGCGGTACGGCACAGATTGTTTTGCGGGCTATCACGGGCGCGGCGCTGGCCGGTGTATATCCGGTGGGGATGAAAATCGCCGTGGGCTGGGGCACGAGTGATCGCGGATTTCTTGTCGGTTTGCTGGTCGGAGCGCTGACATTGGGATCCGCCTCCCCGCATCTCTTCGCATTACTGGGCGGCGTAGACTGGCGGTTGACGGTGATCATTGCCTCTGCCCTTGCCGCAACGGGTGCTGTTCTGGTGATGCTGACACAGCTTGGTCCGCATCATGTCCGTGCACCGCGTTTTGATCCCCGGGTTATCGGGCAGGCCTGGAGCAACCGGCGGGTGCGTCTGGCCTATGCAGGATATCTCGGACATATGTGGGAGCTGTATGCGTTCTGGGCCTGGTGTGCGGCGATTGCCACCGCCTCCTATACGCTGGCCGGTTTCGGGGGCGCGGAGGAGGCAGGGCGTCTGACCGCCTTTGCCGCAATCGCGCTGGGTGGTTTGGCCTGTGTTCCGGTCGGTATGATGGCCGACCGCATCGGAAAGGCCCGCGCCGCCCAAGCCATGATGGTAGTCAGCGGAATAGCCGGGATAGCCACTGCCCTTAGCTTTGGCGGACCGGTCTGGAGTGTTGCGGCGGCGCTTGTGATCTGGGGTGTCTTTATCATCCCTGATTCGGCACAGTTTTCGGCCCTTGTCGCCGATGCCGCCCCCGCTGACAGTGTCGGGTCTTTGCTGACATTTCAGACGGCGCTGGGGTTCGCACTGACGGTTGTTACCGTTCAGGTAACGCCAATGATGTCTGATACACTGGGCTGGCCGGTGACGATTGCAATCATGGTACTGGGGCCGGTCTTTGGAATTGAGGCTATGCGCCGCCTGATCCGGTTGCCCTGATCCGGCCTGTAAGTGGGAGCGTTACGGTATGATAGAGAATACGCGTATTAAGCCAGGTGTTGTAACCATCGCAAAGCGTCCGCCGGAACAGGTGATGCGCCTTGCCCGCATGGGTAGTTTTCACCAGTCCCGACTCAGTTTTATGCGTGTTCTGCTCCGCCGCCTGAAAAAAGACGGCTGGCGCTTTGACCGTCCGCTCTGGCGGATTGATGCGAACGGCCTCGGTGTGGCGACTTACCGCGCCAGGGGGCCGGAACGCATATATACGCTGGTGGCCTTTGCTCATGATCTGCCTGCTGATTTGCGATCGGATCGCGTGATTGCCGAAGCGTGGGATGCGACCTTTACGCTCGTGGACGGTGAGGCATCCGAAGCGGATATCGCGCGCCTTTCCGGACATGTCCCCGTACAGGAAGCGGGGCGGCTGTCCGAGGGAGAGTTTGTGCTGTCCCGTGCCAACCGCTCGGTGCGCTTGTTCGAACATGTTGTAGATGCCTTGTCAAAAGGCGGACAGCCCGATCCGGCACTGATCGAACCTGTCGGATACCTGATGCGGACAACAGCCGTTTACGGATCTGGCAAGTTCGGTGCAGCGGATCGCAGCGTCTGGGCAGATCGTCCGGAATTTACCGGCTCTTTCCAGCCTGAATTGCTGAGCGTCTGGCTGATCCGCTGTTTCACCATCGATCTGGCGGAGCATATGGCCGTTTCCCGCTCTCCGGATACGGCGGTCGCGCTGGAGCCGTCCATAAGGCGGCGTATCGGTGTCGGCAATTCAACCGGTCTCGGGATGGCCCCGTTTCTGTTGAACCACCCGGCGCTGATACATTCGTGGATCAATGCCCGCGAGACAGCGCTGTCCCGTGTGCGCGGTTTGCAAAGCGCGTCTGCGGCAAAAATTGACACCTTTCTGTCGCTGGTTGGACGTGCGGCGGTGAATGCCGGTAACTGGCGTGTTGAGCATGAGGGACAGGCCCGCAAATGCGACGGTCTGCGCGCGGATTTCGAAACATTAAAGGCGCATTTGGCGGAGGTCCCGCTCACGGGGGAAAAGCCCTGGGATGCGCTCTATTGCTGGTCTGAAACCGCGCTTTCGCTGGAGGGGCAGGAACAGCTCGTTTCTTTAATGTTGGAGCCGTATCCGGAATTGGTGGATGATCTGGCCGGCGGGATGAGTGCGGATGAGACCATTCTGCCCCGCATCGACGGCACACGCGGTGTTCAGGCTTTGAAAGAGGATTTGCGCCGGATATACGCCTGGGCGCTCGGGGTAGATTTTGACCGCCCGGAGGCACAGGCCCGTGTCTGGTATGTCTCCGAGGAAAAACTGGAGCCGCGCCTCGGAGAACGCTTTGAGGAGGCATTGGATTCTTACGAACAGCCTTTGTCGCCGGGTCGGGATGCTATGCGCGCTCTGTCGGATTTGGAGGCAATGGCAGAACCGGCAAATGTTGCAGAGTTTTTGCTGCGCCATCCCGAACACCGCCACACTGTGCGCCGCGTGCAGCTGGCTGCACGCAATGATTACGCGGAAATCCGTGACAATACGATCTCGCAGGATATGTTGCCCATTGATCTTCTAAGGTGTAAGTTATCGTTTTTCGGAGCTACTAAATTTGATCCGCGCAGTGACCGTTGGGTGCGCATAACAATGTTTCAGGGGGCACCGTTCCCTGATGAGCTTGGCAATTGCGATCCGGACGATCTGGCCTATCCGCCTGCATAAAGTATTGAATTCATTATGAGCTGGTCACTTGGTGAAGTAAAGGCATTGTCTGTGAAGGCCGCACGGGGTGCCGGTCTGTCCTGGGGGATGGCGGATGAGGCCGGATTTGCGGTGCAGTGGCTACAGTCATTCGGGGCACCCGGCGCGGCGGCACTGGCAGATTATCTTGATTGGCGTGACAACTCTCCGCAAAGGCTTTTCGATCTTTGTCCCATTCATCTCGGAACCGCAATTATGGATGCGGATCGCGGGTTGCCGGAACAGATCGGGCGTATCAGACACCCGCTTTTGCTGGCTCCGTTTGTTGCGAATTCCAACCCGCCGGGAATGGTAATGGAATGGCCCGGTGTTGTACTTGCTCTTTCGGAAGCGGGGCTGGTGACGCAATCTCCGCTGCAAAATCTGCTTATGGCAGAGGCGGAGTGTATGGCTCGCCCAGCCGCTCCACAGGTCGCCGCCCCTTTCAGCCGTGTTCCCGAAACGGAAGCCGGTTCCATAGAGCGCCTGAATGTCTATGCTGCCCGTACCTATGCTCCTGCGACAGAGGCTTCGCGTATGGGCGGTGCAGGAGCGGGAATTACGGATAATGACTGACCGTTTTGAAAAGCTTTTGTGCCAAAACTGAAACTGTCCGCTGGCTTTCGCATTCGTACCTCAGATGTAAAGCACTTATACGCCTCAATATTCGTACACAATGTTCCACCGTACGGACTTGTGTTTCCGATTTTGTTCTAGAAATGGTCTGCTGGTATGGTTTCGGGGGATTTTTAGGTAATTTGCATGGGGGGTTCATGATTTCAAAACCCGGCGGATGCTAAGACCATAGTCATGTTGCATGCAGATCCGGTTGTATTTTTACAGGGCTTTTCGCGTGTAACATGGGAAAGATAAAATTAACCTTTCTCTATTTAATATAAGAATGGGCTTCTATGCTGCTTAGCGGTGGTTGAAACCTAGGGAAAGTGAGCGGGAGCCGCAGGGATTATGTCTAAAACAGTCCTCATCGTTGAAGATAATGAGCTGAATATGAAGCTCTTCAACGATCTGCTCTATGCTCAGGGCTATCGCACGCTACAGACACAGGACGGCATGAATGCGCTGGAAATCGCGCGCCGTGAGATGCCTGATCTGATTCTGATGGATATTCAGTTGCCCGAGGTGTCCGGCCTTGAAGTCACGAAGTGGCTAAAAGAAGAAGATGATCTGTGTCATATCCCCGTTATTGCTGTTACAGCCTTCGCTATGAAAGGCGATGAAGAAAAAATCCGGGATGGCGGATGTGAAGATTACATTGCCAAACCGATTTCTGTTGTTGATTTTCTCGCGACAGTGAAACGGTTTCTGGATGATTGATACTATCGGCGCAATGCACCGTTATTGAGACGCAGGAGCACTTAAGAAATGTCTGCCCGAATTCTCGTCGTCGATGACATTTTGGCCAATGTCAAATTGCTCGAAGCGAAATTATCCGCCGAATACTATATTGTCTTAACGGCATCGAACGGCTTTGAAGCATTGGAAGTAGCCCGCGAAGAGCAGCCCGATCTTATTTTGCTTGACGTGATGATGCCGAAAATGGACGGTTTTGAAGCCTGTAAGCGTCTGAAGTCGGACCCCGCACTTGCACATATTCCTGTGGTGATGATTACGGCGCTTGATCAGGCATCGGACCGTATCCGCGGCCTTGAGGCGGGCGCGGATGACTTTTTGACCAAGCCTGCAAATGATCTTGCTCTGTTTGCCCGCGTGCGAAGTCTTGTGCGGGTCAAGATGATGATTGATGAACTGCGCCTGCGTGATGAAACCTGCAAAGAACTCGGGTTCGACTCGGCCTTCACTGCGATTGCCGATGAGGATCTGAGCGGCAGAGTTCTGCTTGTGGATGACAGGCCGAATGCGGCTAACACCATAAAATCCATCATTAATGACAAGCTATACAGCGAGTGCATGATTGCAACCTCCCGTGAGGCGGCCATGAATTCGGTCCGTTTTGATAAACCGGACCTGATGCTGATCAATGCCGGAATGGAAAGTTATGACGGGTTAAGGCTGTGCTCCGAAATTCGTTCCAGTCCGCAGGCGCGGCATTCATCGGTTATACTGATGGTGGACCATGGTGATTACCGCACCATTGCGGCGGCGCTTGACCTTGGTGCGAATGACTATGTGATGCGTCCGCTTGACGAAAACGAGCTGATTGCGCGCATGCGCAGCCAGATGCGGCGGAAATGTTATGCCGATCAATTGCGGGATAATGTGCATAACAGCCTGAAGATGGCGGTGACCGATCCGTTGACCGGCCTTTATAACCGCCGGTATGCCGTTCCGCATATGCAAACGCTGATAGAGCGCTCTGATCCTGAAAAGAGCCCGATTTCCGTCGGGTTGCTCGATATTGATCACTTCAAGAATATCAACGACACCTATGGTCATGGGGTCGGTGATGAAGTGTTAAAAGAATTTGCCAACCGTATCCGTCACAATGTGCGCGGTGTTGATCTGGCTGCCCGTATCGGCGGTGAAGAGTTCCTTGTGGTTATGCCGGAAACATCCCAGGCAGCGGCAGCTGTTGTTGCCGAACGTCTGCGGGCCAGTATTGCGGCCAAGCCGTTTAAGGTCTCGCACGAGGTCGGGCAGATTAATATTACTGTCAGTATAGGCATTTCGGCAGGTGTTGATCCAGCCGAAACACCGGAAGCCCTATTGGAGCACGCGGATATTGCACTTTACCGCTCGAAAAACAATGGCCGCAACCGCGTAACACTGGCGGGAACGGAAAATGCGGCTGCGTAAGCTCCGTAGGTATAAAACGCAAAGTCTCCCGCATGGCAGCCAGATAAAAAAAAGCCGCTTCCGATCCGGAAGCGGCTTTGCTTTTTCGTGTGCGCGGAAATCAGCGCTTGGAGAACTGGAAGCTCCGGCGGGCTTTTGCTTTACCGTATTTCTTACGTTCCACAACACGGGGGTCGCGTGTGATAAACCCGGCTTTTTTCAGTGCAGGGCGCATCACGGGGTCATAATGGGCAAGCGCTTTGGAGATACCGTGGCGCACAGCACCGGCCTGACCGGACAAACCGCCGCCCTTAACGGTACACATCACATCGAACTGACCTGCAACATTGGCGACCGAGAACGGCTGATTGATGACCATACGAAGAACCGGACGGGCGAAATATTTCTCAACTTCACGGCCGTTCACGGTGATTTTGCCGGTCCCTGGCTTTACCCAGACACGGGCAATAGCATCCTTACGCTTACCTGTCGCATAGGCACGGCCCAGGGCATCGCGCTTTTGCTCATAAACCGGAGCGGCTTCGTTATTGGCGAGCGAGGGATCAATTGCGGCGGTATCACCCGCTGCGGCACCGGCAGCTGTCGCATTCGCGGCTACTGCATCCTTAAGACCTTCAAGGGATTTGATTTCTTCAGCCATTATACCCTCCGCGCGTTTCTGACATTGGCCGAGGCAAAGTCGAGCGCCTCCGGTGATTGCGCTTCATGGGGATGTTCCGCGCCCGCATAGATTTTCAGGTTGCGCATCTGCTGGCGTGTCAGAGGACCGCCCGGCATCATCCGCTTGACCGCAGCCTCGATGACGCGTTCCGGATGCTTGCCTTCCAGCAGTTGCCGTGCGGTGCGGTTTTTGATGCCGCCCGGATAGCCGGTGTGCCAGTAATAGATTTTGTTTTCACGCTTGCGGCCGGTCAGCAGTACTTTTTCGGCGTTGATGACCACAACGTGGTCACCCATATCCATATGCGGCGTGAAGGTCGGTTTATGCTTGCCCCGCAAACGCATCGCGATTTCCGATGCGAGCCGGCCCAACACAATCCCGTCCGCATCAATCAGGGTCCAGCCCTTCTCGATATCCGATGGTTTCGCGGTATAGGTTTTCATATCTAGCCCTGTTAACACGTTCACGCCGCCACAGCGGACTTGTCCGTAAACGCACACAATTTTTTTCAGAGCCGCAGAAATAATCACTAAGCCGCACAAGTCAAGCAGAATTTTCTGTATTTTTCTATTGATAACAGTGGTTTAAAAATAGGGTACTATAATACCGCAAAATTAGGGTGATATTGTTTTTGTAGCACCTAATCCTGAGTAGCGTGTGATGAAAGTTTATTTCATGTGAAAAATTATACATTGGTTGAGATATTGTTCCTTCCTAGCGATGAGGATCAGGTAATGGCGTTGCGCGCTTATTTCGATGCATCTGTCAGAGAGTCGAGTAATCTAATTTGTGTTACTGGCGTTGCGTTTGGTTTGCAGGCGGCGCAGAAGGCTAACACTGAGTGGCAGCGTCTATTTAATGATAAGATTTGCCACATGACCGATCTGCATGCTGGACGCGGTGACTTTGAAGGAATTTCGAAGGAAAAGGCTTCTAATTATCTCGTTGGAGCGGTTGAGATTATAAAGCGGCATATGGCTTTTGCTGAAATAGTGTCGTTTGATTTTGAAGAATTAAAGAGGCGCCTGCCTTCCGGAGCAATCACGAAATATGCAAAAAAGATGCAAATGGGCTTTGAGACTCCTTATGCTTTAGCTTGCCATCTGGCAATGTTTTCTCTTGCCTACAACACGAGGGACCCGATCCATTATGTTTTCGAGCTTGGGGACAAAGGCCAACCGGGAGCAAAAAAATATTTGGAGTTCATCGCTGAAGATGGAGGGCCGATATCCAAGATGTATAGAATCGCTAGGCGGTATGGACGAATTGACTCACGCTGTTTGAAAGGGATTCCAGCGCGCGTTTCTTGATGATTCATAGGACATCAATGAATGAACAGGAAACCGTCGATGTCCACAAAGATGAATGAAGATGACTGGAAGGTCGCTCTTGAGGTCTTTCGCGTGTGTTTGCCGCGCCGT
>CALFWP010000148.1 GCA_937927905.1 uncultured Neomegalonema sp. | reverse complement strand
GATAGAGCGTACAGAACCGCTCGTCGCTGCCCTCCTGAAAATCATAGGCGCTGTTTTGCGGGCGGCATGTTCCGTATTGAATCGACCAATATTTATGCGTCTCGACCTTGTAAGTTTTCATATCGACCAGATCGACAAAGGCTTTATGTGCCGGAGCGCAATGATAACATTCGAGCAGGTTATCGCCGACGTTTTTCCAGTTGCCTTTGATGTCGAAAAGGGCAGTTTCGTCGGCGGAAAATGCATCCGTATCGGGCCGGAACTTTGCGAGGGCTTCTTCCGCACCGGCATAAACTTCGGACATCGGGCGGGCTTCGGGGTCGAGATTGACGAAGACGAAACCGGCAAAAGTATCGACGGCAACAGTGGGCAAATTGAACTCGCGTTTCTCGAAGCCTGCGACATGATCGCAATTATTCGCGGCAATCAACGCACCGTCCCGATCATAAGACCACGCATGATAAGGACAGACGATCAGAGTTTTTGCCGTGCCTTTTCCTGTCAGTAAAGAATGCCCGCGATGCTGGCAGACATTGAAGAATGCTTTGAGGTCACCGCTATCGCTGCGGATCACATAAATGCGCTGTCCCGCAAATTCGGCTGTGATGTAGTCACCGGCGTCGCGTAGCTCGGAGACATGCCCGATGAACATCCAAGAGCGATGAAATATCTCGCGCTGTTCATCGGCATAAAAATCCGCGTCATGATAAAGCCGCGCCGCAATGGTGTAGGACTCGTCGGGCGAGGCACTGAACCTGTCGGTCCTGATGTCCGGGCGTTTGACCTTCATATCCATTGGGCGTCTCCTCCGATTTGCGAAGGCAAGTGTGTGGCGAATTTTATGAGGCGTCAACGGGGTTGGAGTTTTGGCGATAAGAGCGCATGTAGCGGTAACGCGAGCGACTCCGTTAAACTATCGCCCACTCCTAGTCATCACCTGTTGATTTAGATGAATCCACGTCCTCGACACCGAGAACTTTCAACATGGATTTCAATGCAGTCTTTAATACTTTGAATGCAGTCGTGTCGGAAAATGCCACAATACTGGCAAGACTGCCTAATGCACTGAGGCTAACGCCACCAAAACCGCGCGCCCAAAGAATGGCGCGTTTCCATCGGGGAACTTCAGATTCTTCTAAGATCGATTCTTCTTTGTCCGAAACGAGATCAGCCCCCGGAGCAGGTGGAGGCGTTTCAAGGATGAGGCGTATGCTCGCTGTGACACGTTTAGAAACCGCCTGATATTCTTCGGTGACGATGTCTGCGACTAGTGCATCGGCAATAGCATTTTCAAGCGATAAGACTGCGTTTTGGATTTCCGCCGGTTCAAAGTCATCAATGTCAACATCGGATTCGCGCTCGATTTGCGCGCGCACTGCATTCAATTTTGAAGCATTGCCGATCTTGAGATGGTTCGCATGAAAAGTTTCAAATGTTTTTCTGAGGCCGCCATTCTCTTTGAAAAAGCCATGCCGTTTTTGTGTATTGTACTCTGCCCATGCAATACCTTCGGCATCATCCAATATTCCAAGCATGGGACGGGTAAAGACGATTTCGATATATTTTCGATACGTCTTTAGAGCTGAAACAACCGCTGGAGAAATGTTCCGATCATCAATGAAGGCTGCGAGCAAGGCATCGACGAGAATAACTTGTCTTTCAGGAAGCGTTTTAAACTCATCATCGTAAACAAACTCATCGATTACTTTGTCGGACTCGACATCCAATTTTCCATCTCGGGCAACCACCCGTGGGCTTGTGCTATCTTCGATTTGTTGCTGTGTCGGCCTATACTCATCAATCAGTCGCTGAATTTCAGCGTTGGCGATTTTCGGGCCTGCATCCCAGAATTTTTCCGGGTTCATCAGGGCAATGGCGCGGTCCAGGTCTTTGTTTGAGGGGTTGCCCTGCAAACGGTCCTCGTACCAGTCGGTCCAGACTTGCCAGTTTTCATCCGCTCGCGCCTCATCCAAAAGATAGGCTTTGAGGCGGAACCAATGGGTTTGGATGTTCTTGGGTGGTTGCCCTGCCCAAAGGCGCTGCGTAACCAGTGCTTCCGGGCTGGTCCCTGTCTCCAATGCCGTTGCGTCATCTGAGATTGATTTCCAGATAGCGTCGGCGGCGTCGGCGGCGGCACTGCTAATCTCGTGGACCGGTTGCCCTATAAAGGTCCACGAGATTAGCAGTGCTCGAAAAGTAGGCAAAAATATGGCGGCGGCGGTTCGTTTACCCGATTTATCCGGCACTGTTGTCAAAATTGGCAAAACCCGCTGCACCGCGCGTGTCGCAATCGCGACAACATCGACGCGATCACGGCCCTCCAACCATTCTTTCAGTTCTTTCCTGCCTGTTATCTCAACCAAAGCGCCCTACCCCCGCGATGCTTTTTCTACGATACCGGAGGTTCCTTCGCGGCGTTTTAGTTCAGTCATTACATCTTTCAGTGGTACGTCCTGCGCCGCCAGCATGACCAGCATGTGATACAGAACATCGGCGCATTCCGTGGTCAGGGCATCACGGTTGCCTTGCGCCGCCTCGATGATGGCTTCGACCGCTTCTTCGCCAAACTTCTCTGCACATTTCGCCGGACCCTTCGCCAACAGCGCCGCCGTATGCGATGTGCTCGCCGCGCCCTCCGCTTTGCGGGCAAGGATCGTGGCCTCTAAACGGGCGAGAATGTCGGGGGCATCGGTCATCGCGGGTCAACTCTGCATCTAAAAGGTCAAGCGACCATACTCAGACTTGGCCCCCGTATCCAGAGCGCACAGCGCTATGGCATCCAACGCAGGAAATTACCGATAATCCGCAGACCAACGGCTTGCGATTTTTCGGGGTGAAACTGTGTCCCGAAAATCGAGCCATGACCCACCGCTGCCGTAATTTGTCCGCCATAGTCCACACTCGCAAGGCGGTGCGCCGCATCATCCGGCAAGAACTGGAAACTATGGACGAAGTAAGCGTGATCGCCGCTCTCCACACCCTCAAAAACGGGGTGGGCGGTATCAATCGACAGTGCATTCCAGCCCATATGAGGGATTTTCAGACTGGCATCAGAAGGGCGAATGGCATCGACGGTTCCGGGTATCCAGCCAAAGCCCTCACACTCTCCGAACTCGCGGCCCAGACTGGCCATTAATTGCATACCCACACAAATCCCGAAAAACGGCTTGCCCGCTGCGATGTGCTCACTCAGCGCCTCCGTCATACCGGGCACAGCGTCAAGACCCCGGCGGCAATCTGCAAAAGCCCCCACACCGGGCAGTACGACGCGGCTGGCTTTGCGGACATCCGCCGCGTTTGCGCTGACGATAATCTCCCCGCCATCCACATCAGCACTGGCGCGTTGGAACGATTTTTCAGCAGAGCGCAAATTGCCGGAGTCATAGTCGATAATCACTGTCGTCACGATGCAGTCTCCCGTGCCGCGTCAAGATCAGGAGCCTCAACAACTGCGCCTTCAGTATATCCGCGATACCGCAAATATCGCGCACAAATCCAATGGGATGCGAACCAGTAGAGCGAGCTTAACGCCAGCGACAAAATGCCAATCACCACAAGGATTCCACTGATCCGAGGCAGATAAAGCGCCGCGATAATGCAAACGGGACCAATGATAAAATTCGTTTCTAACAGCGACTTCAGAGGCTTTAGCGCCGGTTGGTCAAAGAATGTATCCGGTATCATTTGGCGCAGCCGAACCAGCAACGGCATTTGCGGAATCACGGCAAGCTCGCTGGCATTGCGAAAAACGCTCCAACGGGTCGGTGCAAGGGGATCAGGACGGCGGCGCATACCGGGGACATACCTGCGAAAACG
>CALFWP010000147.1 GCA_937927905.1 uncultured Neomegalonema sp. | reverse complement strand
TGCATAGCCGGATTGGGAATTGCGGGCATTAAAGGCACATGTGCCGTGCTGTAAATCACTGATTCTGTTGCGTGAGTCCCCACTTCGCACGACAATAGCGCTGCGATAATATCCTGGCGGGCAACCCTCCACACCGTAATCCGGTGTCCCGATAAGCTTTGCCTGATGGTGCAGGCCTAAGCGCCATGGCATACCGCAGGTCTGGCTCAGCACAAGGTCCGGATCGGTCCAGACCGCCGGAGAGGGCCGCTTCCGGTCCAACATGTCCGGGGCGGGGCATCCTGCGTCCCGCAAGGCATCGCGCATCGCGGCCCATAAGCCGTCGGTTTCCGCGCGCAGCTCAGGCAGGTCATACATCGGCAGAGATGCGATCATTCCGGCATCAGGGGATGACTGACCGGGTCTTTCGCATTCAGCAGATGGCTTTTGAAAATCGCGGGATAGGACGGGTAATAATACCCGCCGTTATAGCGCAAAAAGAAGCTGCGGCGTCTCTGATATAAAGCAGGCAGCTTATACCACGACACCCCGGGATGCGCATGGTGAACGGCGTGCAGATTGTTGTTCAGGAAAATCAGAGCAAGCGGCCCTTTATCATCGATGATCACACTGCGCTGCATGGGGCTTGCATGGGCGCGATGTTCCAGGAATGTCCGGATTCTGAGGATGGAAAGCGCGGCATAGGCGCAGATAAAATATGCCCATAACGGCATAGCGGATAGCGCAACAACGGCAATGACCGGCGCAGCGGCAATTCCATGAATAATCCATGCTTTCAAAACGCCCCGGTCGCCGTTCCGGATCAGCCGAACATCTTCCAGGATAAACCCGCCGGTGCCGATCAAAGGCCCCGCAAGCATCCGCCCGAGCAGCGTATTGTTGAACGCCAGCACGCGGCGCTTCCAGAGCGGGAGCGCGTTCCACACTTTCGGGTCGAAGTAATTGCTTTCCGGATCATCATAGGGGTCCGTCAGTAACGCGTTCCGGTGATGGGCCAGATGGGTATCCCGAAACCGGATATAGGGGATGATCAGACCCAGAGCGGGAAAAACAAGCGCTTCATTCAGCATTTTGCTGCGAAAGGGGTGCCCGTGCAATGCCTCATGTTGTAGCGAGGAATGCAGCACAAGCGTCAGTGTAACCAACGCAGCGGCACCCGCAAGGTTCACCGCTGCAATGGCTGTGATACCGGCAAGCCACAACCCGTAACACAGACTTAAAAGCGCCAGTGTCGGCCATTCTATCCGGGGTTTCGTCTGCATAGCAAACTCAGGTTCACGACTTTTGCCGTTCTGTCAAACCCTTGCGGTTGTCGGGCGCGTTAAAACGCCCCGGCCGCGAAAACCGACATGGTGACAATATCAGACACGCTGGCGGTCATACTGGCCAGCTGCACCGGCTGTTCCATGCCGACCAGAATAGGCCCGATCAGGGTCGAGCCGCCCAGCTCGCGCAGCATCTTTGTCGAGATCGAGGCCGAGTGGCGCGCGGGCATGACCAGAACGTTTGCCGGACCGGACAGTCGGCAGAACGGATAAACCGCCATCGCATCAGTATTCAGCGCCACATCTACGGCCATTTCACCGTCAAACTCAAAATCGGCACCGCGTTCCTCCAGAATTTTGACACCCTGCCGCAAATTTACCGACCGTTCGGATTCCGGATAGCCGAAGGTCGAAAAAGATGTCATGGCCACGCGCGGCTCCAGCCCCATTTTGCGCGCGGCACCGGCGGCAGCCTCGGCGATATTGGCGACCTCTTCACCGGTGGGCATTTCATGCACCACGGTATCGGCAACAAGGACTGTCCGACCGCGTGCCACAACAGCCGTTGCGCCGATAACCATTTTTTCCTTGTCCGGATCCAGCACTTCCTGAATCCGGTCGAGTACCACGGCGGATTTGCGGGTCACGCCGGAGACCATGCCATCCGCATCCCCGAGTGCCAGCATACAGGCTGCAAAGGTGTGGCGGTCCTGATTGACCATACGCTGAGCATCGCGGAACAGCCGCCCGCGCCGTTGCATCCGCTCGTAAAAATAATCGGTATAGACCGGAACACGGTCCGACAGCTTTGCATTGGTAATAGTCAGCTCGTCCGTGCCCTCCAGCCCGATACGCTGGGCGGTTTTACGGATCTCTTCTTCGCGCCCGATCAGGATCGCCTCGCCCAGACCCGAGCGGGTATAGGTGACGGCGGCGCGGATGACGCGCTCGTCTTCGCCCTCGGCAAAAACCATACGTTTGGGATTGGCACGTACTTTGTTGTGCAATTGCTGCAGCATGGCCGCTGTCGGGTCTAGGCGGGCGGCCAGGGTTTCCTCATAGCCCGTGATGTCCAAAATCGGCTTTTTCGCAACACCGCTATCCATGGCGGCCTTGGCAACAGCCACCGGTACCTGACTGATCAGGCGCGGATCGAAGGGGGCGGGGATGATGTATTCGGGACCGTACCGCATTTTGCGTCCGTAAGCCGCCGCAACCTCATCATGCACATCCTGACGGGCCAGCTCCGCAATGGCACGGGCCGCCGCGATTTTCATTTCATAATTGATGGTCGAGGCGCGCACGTCGATGGCCCCGCGAAAAATATACGGAAAGCCCAGTACATTGTTGACCTGGTTCGGATAATCCGAGCGCCCAGTGGCAACGATGGCATCGGGGCGGGTCTCGCGCGCTTCTTCAGGGGTGATTTCCGGATCGGGGTTCGCCATGGCGAAGATCACCGGATTGTCGTTCATACTCAGCAGCATTTCAGAGGTCAGAACCCCGGGTGCCGATAGACCGAGGAAAAGGTCTGCGCCTGCAATCGCCTCTTTCAGCGTGCGGTGCGGCGTTTCAATCGCATGGGCGGCGCGCCACTGATCCAGGTCCGGACGCCCCTTGTAAAGCACGCCGTCGATGTCAACCAGGGTTGCATTTTCATCTTTGATACCAAGGTTTTTCAACAGCTCGATACAGGCAATACCCGCGGCACCGGCGCCGACCATAACGACTTTGGTGTCCTCGAACCGGCGGTTTGTCAGGTTAAGCGCGTTGATGACGCCCGCACCGACAATGATTGCCGTGCCGTGCTGATCATCATGAAAGACCGGAATATCCATAATTTCACGCAAACGGCGTTCGATCTCAAAGCATTCCGGCGAGCGGATATCCTCTAAGTTAATGCCCGCGAAAGTCGGCCCCATATGTTTGACTGCATCGACAAAGGCATCCGGGTCCTCGGTGTCCAGTTCGATATCAAATGAGTCGATATCGGCAAAACGTTTGAACAGGACCGCCTTACCCTCCATCACCGGTTTTGAGGCCAGCGCACCGAGATTTCCCAGCCCGAGAATGGCTGTTCCGTTCGAAATCACTGCGACAATATTGCCCTTGGCGGTGTATTCGTAGGCAAGATCATGGTTTTCCGCGATGGCCCGTACCGGAACCGCAACACCGGGTGAATAGGCCAGCGACAAGTCGCGCTGTGTGCCCATCGGCTTTGTCGCGCTGATTTCCAGTTTTCCCGGCTTGCCCCTCGCATGGAAGTCAAGGGCCTCTTCATTGGAAAAACGGGAATTCGGATCGGGCATTGTATTTCTCGGATTTTGAGGGGTCGGCTCAACAGATTAGGGTGTTTACACTTTGTGAACAACGCATTTTACATATCTGTATGATACGCATTTTACGGGTGTCTTTGTCACACTGACCTAACGTGACAATTGAAGCATGATTTCGTAATTGCATCATAAAGCGTATTCAAGATCTGGAGGCCCCCTATGTCCTATTCCGCGCCGCTGAAAGATATCCGGTTCTGTCTTGCGCATGTGGCACAAACGCAGGCCCTGAATGGCACGGAACTGTTCGCGGAAGCGACGGATGAAACCGTTGACGCCGTTCTGATTGAAATGGGGCGTTTAACGACTGAGACACTTGCCCCTTTGCAGATGCCGGGGGATGCCGGCTCGCGCCTTGTGGACGGAGTGGTCCGGACGCCTGAAGGGTACAAAGAGGGATATCAGGCGCTTGCAGAAGGCGGCTGGATGGGATTGGCGGCCGCGCCGGAATTCGGCGGAATGGGGCTGCCGCTGACGGTACAGACGGCAGTAAATGAAATGCAAGCCGGGGCCTGTCTCTCGCTGTCACTGTGTCCGTTAATGACACAAGGCTCTATTGAGGCCTTTTCCGCACATGCTTCGCCGGAATTACAGGAAAAATATCTCGCAAAGATGATCTCCGGCGAATGGTCCGGCACAATGAATCTGACCGAACCGCAGGCCGGGTCCGATGTCGGGGCGCTGATAACAAAGGCGGAGCGGGACGGCGATGCCTATCGGATTACAGGGCAAAAAATCTATATCTCCTGGGGGGATCACGACATGGTGGACAATATCGTTCATCTCGTGCTCGCCCGTCTGCCGGATGCACCGTCCGGGTCAAAGGGCATCAGCCTGTTCGTCGTGCCGAAATACCTGGATGACGGCAGTGAAAACGGGGTCAAGACCGTTTCTCTGGAACACAAGATGGGCTTGCACGGATCGCCGACCTGTGTTTTGGCCTACGAAAATGCACATGGCTGGCTTGTCGGCGAGGAAAACAAAGGCCTCGCCTGTATGTTCACTATGATGAACAATGCCCGCCTCGGTGTCGGTGTTGAAGGACTTGGCACTGCGGAAGCGGCGACGCAACACGCGCTGGCCTATGCAACGGACAGGGTGCAGGGCAAAGTCGCCCCTCGCGAGGGACAATCACTCGGCATTGCCATTATCGATCACCCTGATGTGCGCCGGATGATGATGGAAATGAAGGCCCGTACAGAGGCCGCCCGTGCGATATGCTATGATACGGCCAAGGCTCTTGATATGGCCCATGCCGCACCGGAAGATGAGCGTGATCAATGGGCGCGGCGGGGGGCGTTTCTGACGCCGCTGGCCAAATCCTATGGCACGTATACCGGTATGAAAGTCGCGGAGGCGGGTGTTCAGGTCCATGGCGGCATGGGCTTTATTGAGGAAACCGGGGCCGCCCAATATTACCGCGATGTCCGCGTTACTGCGATTTATGAGGGGACGAACGGCATTCAGGCCGCTGATCTTGTCGGACGCAAGCTGTCGATGGATGGCGGGGAAACTGCGCGCGCTATCCTTGCGGGTGCCGCAGCGGAAATGGAAAAGGCTGACGGCGCACTGATGGACTCTCTGAAGCAAGTGTATAAAGCGGCGCAGGACACAACGACGTGGATGCTGGCGCAGAATGATATGTCTGAGCGCCTGGCCGGATCCCATGCCTATCTGATGGTGATGTCTACACTTCATGCCGCGGTTCTGTTGCATCGCGGAATGCGGGCGGCACAGGCGCATATGTCGGATGATCCGGAATTTTACAGCGCCAAGGTTGCGATTGCCGCTTATTTCCTTGCCCATGTCGCACCGGAGGCCACCGGCTATGCGGCAAGTGCCATGCAAGGTTCTGAGTTGCACTATGCTTTGACGCCGCAGCAATTCGCATCCTGACTTTGATTGTACATGATCGCCTGATTAAGACATCACAATATTAAGCCTGATGAAGAAAGTGAGCTTATGAAAACCCGCGCAGAAAAAATATCGGATGCCGAACGCGCGGGGCTTACTTTTCCGTATCCCGACCCGCCTGCAACCGGTGAAATGATCGGGGTTGCCCCGGGTATTTACTGGGCGCGGTTGCCGCTGCCTACGGCACTTAATCATGTGAATATTTATCTGCTGGAGGATGAAGGCGGCTGGACGGTCATAGACACAGGTATGCGAACCCGCGACGGGCGTAATGCCTGGACCGCTTTGCTCGACGGGCCGATGGCGGGAAAACCGGTTAAGAGGATTATTGCCACCCATAACCATCCTGATCATATCGGACAGGCCGGTTGGCTGTGCGGACAACTGGGCGTGCCGCTGGTGACGACGCGCACATCGTTTTTATATGCGCGTATGTTGCAACTGGATGACTGGAACGTGGTGCCGCCTGAGGCCGTGGCATTCTACAAGCGTGCCGGTTTCGGCCCTGTGGAATTGCAACGCGCGCAGAACAGGGCGGCACATGGTTTTTCCAAAGTCTGTTCGCCTTTGCCGCTCGGATTTCACCGGATTCTGGAAGGGGATGACCTTGAGATCGGCGGGCGAAGCTGGCGGGTGCTTATCGGGCATGGCCATGCCGCCGAACACGCGTTGCTGTGGTGCGAAGCGGATGACTTGCTGATTTGCGGAGATCAGATTTTACCCCGGATCACATCGAATATCGGTGTTTATCCAACAGAACCCGAGGGCAACCCGTTGCGGGACTGGTTGGAGAGCTGTGAAAGATTGCGGGATATGCTGCCCGGTCACCTTCTGGCCCTTCCGGGTCATAATGAGCCGTTCACCGGAGTGGGGATACGGTTGCAGCAACTGATTGATCATCACAATGCGACATTGGAAGCGCTTACAGAGTTTTTGCACACGCCGCGCACGGCAATCGAATGTTTCGAAATTTTATTCGATCGTGAAATTACAGAACTGCTGCAAGGTTTTGCGACCGTTGAGGCCGTTGCGCACCTTAACTTTCTTGTCCGGTCAGGGCAGGTCGCGCGCACAGAAAAGGCGGGTGTTTACAGATACACCCGCCTTTGAAGCCTTACTGCACTTTACAAAAGTGCATACGTTTTAGAGCAGTGTCAGGTCAGCGTGTCCGACAGGGACCGAAAATCTCTCACACCAAATCCAGACCTGATCATAATCACCGATATCGAGGCCTGGCTTCAGAGCATAAACAGACTCGCCATTTGCTTCGACGAGACCGAGAATTGTACCTTCCTGGTAACCGCCGGCGGCTTTATTGCCGAGTGCAACCTTGGGATCAGGTGCGCCGCTTTCGGAAAAATCAGAAGCCAGTTTGACGAACCACTGACCGTTCTGACGGAAAACTTTTGTCGTACCGGTTACCTGGAACTTTTGTGTGCCTACAAATGTGCCTTTGGCTGTGACCCACTTGTCACCTTTTGCCTTGGTCGAAGCTGCTGGTGCGGCAGCTTGCGTTGTTGTGCCTGCACCGTTTGCGCATCCGGCCAGGGCGAGTGCAGCAGCTGCTGCAATAAGAGTATATTTCATGTTTTGCTCCCTTTATGAACATGTCTGAATTTGGTGGCCCGTGGCTTCAACGTCCAATAACGCCTTCGCGACGAATTGTTTCACTGTGATAATATGCTTGTATCGTATGAAAATGCTAATGACGGCATTGCTTTAAGCAGGCTATGAAACCGTAAACATTGCGGAGAAAATGATGAATGACCTTGCCAACAGAACGGTTTTTATTTCAGGCGGCAGCCGTGGGATAGGACTTGCGATCGCCGTGGCCTGCGGCCGTGCCGGAGCAAATGTGGTGATTGCCGCAAAAACCGATAAACCGCATCCGAAGCTGCCTGGTACAGTTCACTCCGCGACAGAAGAGATACAGGAGGCAGGCGGCAAAGCGCTTGGCGTTGTGTGTGACATCCGTGACGGAGATCAGGTTCAGGCCGCGGTTGACAGCGCGGTAGAAGAATTCGGCGGTATAGATATCGTCGTAAATAACGCCAGCGCGATCAGCCTCACGCCGACCGCCAAAACCGAACTGAAGCGTTACGACCTGATGACCGGCGTAAACACGCGCGGGACATTTCTGGTCACAAAAGCCTGTCTGCCGCACCTTCTGAAATCCGATCATGCGCATGTGCTAACTCTGTCTCCGCCATTGGATTTGCGCACATTGTGGTTCCAAAACCATCCGCCATATACATTGGCCAAATACGGTATGAGTCTTTTATCACTAGGCTGGGCAGGGGAGTTCAAAAACAGGATTGCTGTTAATTGCCTGTGGCCGCGTACCACGATTGATACGGCAGCTGTACGTAATCTGCTGGGCGGAGAAAAGATGGCTTCGGCCAGTCGCAAGCCTGAAATTATGGGTGATGCTGCGCTAGCCATTTTGAAAAAACCGGTCGGTTTCAGCGGATGGTTCTGTCTTGACGATCTGGTGTTGGCCGCAGAGGGCATCACGGATTTTGAACAGTACTCGGTAACACCGGGCGCAAAGCTGCAACCTGATTTCTTCGTACCGGAAACCGCTGTTCCCCCACAGGACGCAAACGGTGCCGTTGGGTGGAGGGAACCGGAACTCAAACTGGGCTGACCGGGTGTTCCTTTTTTTGGCGGGTGCCTATGACGGACGGGTCACTTTTGTCGCTGTTCGTCATCATAAAGGTCGTGACCCCCAAGCCAGTGGATCAGCCATCCTGCGGCGGCACCGGTTATGCTTTGCGCAATCCCTGCGACAGCCCAGCCGCCGACAATAAGTATTGCTACGGATTGACCGTATACAGACATGGAAACCGGCTCTTGAAACCAGAAATAGGTTGCAGTGATCAGGGCGAAGGGGATCTGTGCACCCAGCATGACAACAGCACCGGTCAATACGGCAAAGGCACGGAATGGTGTTGCAAGCTTATGCGCCAGCATCCATCCTGACAGTCCCGCGGAAAAAATCGCAATAGCAATCATCGGGGCGGCTTCATTCGGCAAAGTTCCTTCGCCGCCGAATGTGAAAACCGTGACAGCGGATATCGCGCCAAAAGCGGCGGTAAGCAGACCCGTTTTATTCCGCGACAGTGCCATAGATAAATGATTCCCGCTTTAGGGCCTGTTGACAGTCAGGATTCCCAAAGCGGTGATTTTCTGATTCATCCTCCTGAACAGGGAGTGAATTATGGATCGCAGCCGCTTTGTACTGACGGACCATCAGTGGTCGATCATCGAACCGCTGTGCCTTGGTC
>CALFWP010000146.1 GCA_937927905.1 uncultured Neomegalonema sp. | reverse complement strand
GGCCGGTCTGATGCCAAAGGGCAAGCGCCGGATTGCACCGCCGCTTGTGGATATCGATCCGTTTATTGCCCTGAAGGACCCAGAATTCAGCAGCACGCGGCGCTACGGATTTGTCGGCAGACTGGATGAACAAAAAGGCATTGATGTTCTGGTCAAAGCCTGGTGTGCGAAACCGCCGGAAAATGCGACGCTTGAGATATTCGGTGACGGTCCCATGCGTGAAACACTTGAAGACATCGCAGCTGAAACACCGACCGTCCGGTTTCACGGACGGACGGACACACCGGCACAAGCCTATGAGCATATCGACATTGCCGTTATGCCGTCCCGCTGGGAACCCTATGGCCTGAGCTGTCTGGAAGCGCGCGCAGCCGGTCGTCCGGTTCTGATTGCCGATGTGGACGGCCTGCCGGAACAGATGCTCGGCGGAGGCGGTATGAGCATCAGGAATGATCAGGACGGCTGGCGCGCGGCATTTCACAGTGAAGAAGTCGCAGCGGCTATGAAAGATGCAACCGGTGCCGGTCGCCGATCGGCACATAAAGACAAGAGTAATGCACTCGTCTTTTGGGGAGGGCTTGGCGCTGTATGAACTGCGGCTGGGGTAGATAACGGGGACCCGGCATAGCCATCAGCGTAGTTAAGAGCGTGTGGTCTTCTTTGGATGATCAATCCGGCCCATGCTTTTGAGAAAGGAAGCATGAAGACAATATCGAAAGATATCCTGGAGCTGCTGGCGTCCAGGATATCCTGATCGTCGTCGTTGACGGGCTGAAAGGCTTCCCGGAAACGATCACAGCCGCCTTTCCCGAGACCACGGTTCAGACCTGCATCATGCATCCGGTCCGTCATTCCCTAAATTTCCGCTGCTGGAAGCACCGCAGGATAATTTTATTCAACCGGTACTTTCATGGTGACAAGCTCTTCCGCTGCTGTCGGATGGACAGCCATCGTCCGGTCAAAGTCTTCTTTGGTTGCCCCCATTTTCACAGCGATGCCGACACATTGGATCATCTCTCCGGCACCATGGCCGGCGATATGAACACCCAGAACACGGTGGTCGGCCTTATCGACAATGATTTTCATCAGCATCTTTTCATCGCGCCCGGACAGTGAATGAATCATCGGCCGGAACTTGGAACGATAGATTTCGATGTCATGGCTTTGTCGTGCATCCTGTTCACTTAGCCCAACCGTCCCGATTTCCGGCTGTGTAAAAATTGCGGTGGGGATCAGTTCGTGATCAGGACTGGTCGGCGTGCCGTTGAAGACCGTTTCAACAAAGGCTGCGCCCTCACGGATGGCAACCGGCGTCAGTTGCGCGCGGTCCGTGACATCACCGACAGCATAAATCGAGGGCACGGAAGTCTGCGAATACCTGTCAACGACAATCTCTCCGGACCGGCCGGTTTCTATGCCCAGCGCTTCAATGCCGAGGCCATCAATATTCGGATGACGTCCTGTTGCCATGAAGACAGTATCAGCCTCCAGCACAGCGCCGTTTTTCAAAGTTACTTTTTTGGTACCACCGGCATCGGCAATCGACTCCGGCCCGTCACCAAGCCGCATCTCGATGCCTTTCTTTTGCATTTCCTCGATCACAATGGTTTGCAGATCCTGATCAAAGGCTTTCAGGATTGTCGGGCTGCGGTTGACCATTGTCACTTTGGTGCCCAATCCCGCAAAGATACAAGCAAACTCCGCTGCGATGTAGCCGCCGCCAATAACCACCAGGCTTTCCGGTTGCTCAGACAATTCGAAGATATCATCGGAAATAATCGCGTGTCCGGCCCCTTCAATCGGTAACCGCGTCGGGCGACTGCCGGTTGCTATAAGAATTGTTTTTGCGCTGATGCGGTTGCCATCCGACAACTCAACTTCATTCGGGCCGGTCAGAACAGCACGCTGACGGTATGTTTTAACGCCGTTCCCCTCCAAAGCACCACTCAGGTAAATCCCCTCCAACCGGTCCACTTCCGCATTCCTTGCCGCGCAGAGTTTAGACCAGTCGAACTCCGGCGTGCTAACCGTCCATCCGTAACCGGCCGAATCTTCAAAAGCCTCATGGAAGGCGGAGGCATATACCATCAGTTTTTTCGGAACACAGCCGCGGATAACGCAAGTTCCCCCGTACCGGCTTTCCTCGGCGATGGCCACACGCGCACCGGTCTGCGCCGCCATGCGCGCCGAACGGACGCCCCCGGACCCAGCACCGATAACAAAAAGATCAAAGTCAAAGTCGGCCATTATCATTCCTTAAAGGTTTTGCGGTGTCCGGACAGATATAAGAAGGATTACATACACAGAAAACACTGGCACACCCGTATCATGTTTTACCGCGATGTAACCGTCTTGGGAATAACATGATAAGAGTGTGATCGCAGGGGAATGAAAACTCAGGTCTTTGGTTAAATTTTCAGACAATGAAGGGTATTCGAGTAAAGAACTGGCTCAATTGCAGGACAATATTTCCGGAGCGCTAATACGGCGTTTTCTCATCTCTGTATCTAGAGCGCGTTGACATTTACCGTGAGTTTATGACGCCCGCGCAGAAGTAGATCATCGCCGCGCATGACGTATCAGTCTTAGAGCCTGACTCAAAACTCTACGAGACATGACAATACCTTGCGAGCCGCCTTGTGGTGAGGCGGATGTGTGCGACGTTGATCCATGCCTCAGCAGAGGCGATGGATTTTTCCCAGTCCTTGCTGAGCCGACGGCAT
>CALFWP010000145.1 GCA_937927905.1 uncultured Neomegalonema sp. | reverse complement strand
TATCTGTCGGGCCTTAGGGCGCGGCGTATGGTTGATGTGCGATGAGCGCCCCCCGGATCAATCCGCCGATGGCGATGCTGGCCGAGTTGACGCACCGCTGCCCGCTGGCCTGTCCTTATTGCTCCAATCCGGTTGATCTTGAGCGTAAAGAGCGTGAACTGACAACGGTTCAATGGAAAGATATTTTCACACAGGCGGCGGATATGGGTGTGCTGCATGTGCATTTCTCGGGGGGAGAGCCGGCCTCGCGGCGGGACCTGGAGGAGATGGTTGAACATGCGTGCAAGGCCGGACTTTATACCAATCTGATTACCTCCGGTATCGGATTGACCAGACACCGCCTCAAGACGCTGGATCAATGCGGGCTGGATCACATTCAACTGTCCTTGCAGGGTGTTGATGAGCAAATGGCCGATCACATCGGCGGATATAAAGGCGGCTTTGTTCGCAAAATGCAGGTCGCGGAATGGATTGCGGAGATCGGTTTTCCGCTGACACTGAATGCGGTGATGCACAGAAAAAACTTTGACCACCTGGAAGAAACCATTGATATCGCAATAAAGACCGGTGCGCGGCGTCTGGAGGTTGCAACTGTACAATTTCACGGCTGGGCGACAAAAAACCGGGCGGCTTTGATGCCGACACGGAAGCAGGCAAAACAGGCCCGGTTAACAGTAAATGCGGCCCGCGAGCGGTTACAGGGTGTTCTGGTGATTGATTATGTCCCGGCGGATCATCATTCGGATTATCCGAAGCCCTGTATGGGCGGTTGGGCCTCCACAGGGATCAATATCGCTCCTGACGGGTCCGTTCTGCCGTGTCATGCGGCGCAGACAATCAAGGGGCTGACCTTCGAAAAGGCGACGGAACGTGCATTAAAAGATATCTGGTATCAAAGTGCCGCATTCAATGCGTTTCGGGGTTTTGAGTGGATGCAGGAGCCCTGCCGGTCCTGCGATTTGAAAACAAAGGATTTTGGCGGGTGCCGGTGTCAGGCGATGGCCATCGCAGGTGATGCCGCTGCGACAGACCCTGTGTGTATAAAATCACCCTTGCATGAGACCCTGGTTCGCCAGGCGGAAGCGGATGCAACCGGCGAAGCGGAAATTGAATACCGTGTCATGTCGGTGTGATGTCCGCGATGGGAATGCGCTGTCTTTGTCCTGACAGCGCATCCGTCACATGTGAGCTTAAGCGGAGAGTAACCGGTCGCGGTGACGCAACAGGAACAAAGCAATCAGTGCACCCAGGATCGGCCAGTTAGCCCAGAACAGGATATTCGGCACGGCAAACGGATCGGCATGCATTTTCAAGGAGACAATCGTTGTTGCCAGATGCATCAGCAGTAATGCGCCATAGGTTACGGTCTTGAATGCACCTGCGGCAAATGCCAGTACCAGCAACAGCTGTGCGGCACCCAGTGCGTATGGTATCGTGTCACTCATGGTTTCAGCGTTCTGGCCGTAAAACCCTGCGAAAACCGCTTTTGCGTGATCGACATTGATCAGTTTATCCAATGCCCATATCAGGAAAAGAACGGCAAGGCCCATGCGCAGGGCGAATAAAGCCCAACCGAGCGCCTTATCATCAGTATTTTCCGTCATCATATGTCCCTCGTTTTAAACCCATTGACCGGTGGCAATGAGTCGTAACCATAAACCATCCGCAGCCCGCGAAGTTAACGAATTTTTAGAATATTCGGGAACTCAAAATTTGTAATGCCGCAATATTCTATCGAATTTCCGGAAACGAAGCGTGCGGGTCTTGCTTCAGGTCAAACAAATCGTTTACCGCTGATGAATGAAGACACAAGGAGATATGCGATGCCTTCTTCAGACCCGGGCTGCCTTGTTTCGACGGATTGGCTCAATACGCATCTTTCTGCGCCTGATGTTAAAGTCGTTGACGGGTCCTGGCATGTTCCGGCTGCCGGGCGTGACCCGCAAGCGGAGTTTCGCGATGAACATATTCCAGGGACGGTTTTCTTTGATATTGAAGATATTTCCGATAGCCGGTCTCCGTTGCCGCATATGGCCCCCAGCCCTGAAAAATTTGCGGCCCGTGTCCGGAGGCTGGGTTTAGGGGACGGCAACAGGATTGTGGTTTATGACACGTCCGGCATGTTCAGCGCGGCCCGGGTCTGGTGGTTGTTCCGTCTTATGGGGCATGAGGATGTTGCCGTTCTGGACGGCGGATTACCGAAATGGAAAGCCGAAGGGCGTCAGCTGGATGATTTGCCCCGTGCCCCGCGCGCGCGTCACTTTACCCCGCGCCGCGATATGACAATAATCCGCGATGTGACAGAGGTTGCAAGAGCCATAAAGCTCGGTACCGAACAGGTTGTCGACGCCCGTAGTTCCGGACGGTTTTCAGGAGCGGAAGCCGAGCACCGCACCGGGTTGAGGGCAGGCCATATTCCGGGATCAAAAAATGTCTTCTATGGTGATTTGCTTGATTATGGTGTCATGAAAGACCCGTCGGCGCTGCGTGCGGTCTTTGAACAGGCTGGCGTTGATTTGGATCTGCCGGTCATTACCACATGCGGGTCCGGTGTGACCGCGGCGATACTTGCACTTGCACTTAAAAGGGTCGGACATAAGGATTGGTCGCTTTATGACGGATCATGGTGTGAATGGGGATCATTCGAAGAGTTGCCTGTCGCAACCGGTGATGGTGCGTAAGCCTGTGTCCTTATAGCCGGATAACCGATGGAGATGTCCCGCAATTATGGTGCCGAGACCTCGATCGAAAACACTCCGTCTACCGGTGAGGAATATCTGCCGCTGCCTGTTGCGTATTTAAGGTCAACCAACAGCCGGATGTCCATACGGATGGCACGATCAAGCCTGATGTTTTTCTGCGGGATTGTAAACCTGTTGGCGTAGCTGTTGTTATAATGTGTTTTGCCCATGGCGCTTTTGACGGTTAAAATACCGTCAGCCTTTGGATTGACGAGTAACCCCTGATTGACGGCTTTGACATCAACCAGAAAGCCTTCGCCTCTGCCAAGGCCGCGTAGTGAACAGGCGTTTTGCACATCGACTTCTACAATTGAATTGCTGGTCCGGTTTATTAGCGTATCAGCTGAAAACCGCGCATCAATTTTGCGGCTTCCTGATCTGGACGCCGACGCCTTTGTCTGACGCGATGATGCGCTGCCGAGTGCTAGCAGATTTTTCGTATCAATTGTATAATCAACCTGACCGATACAATTCATAATGATGACCGGTTCGATTTCGAATTGCAGAACCCGGGTTGTGGCATCTGCTGTGCCTGAAACGGCCAGAACGGTTGATAAGGCTAGAAAGGTCACCAGCGGGCGCAACCGCATTTTCGAACCTCCGTCATAAATATACGGTGTATCAGCCATAGCAATCGGCTGTTAAAGTTCGGTTACGGTTTTGACTACCTTGGCTTTTTTGCCAGACTTGCCGACCTTTAAATCCGAACCGAAAACGTATTCACTGCCGATGGTGACATCAGTTGATGCACCCTCCCAGATGTCGAGAGCTTTCAGGACGTATTTGCCGGGGCGCAAACCGTCCATACGGAAAAGTCCGAATTGATTGGATCGTGCACGTGACACAATAACACCTTCACTGTTGAGCATTTGCAGAGGAACCCCCGGCACAGGCTCATCATCCGGCCCTGTGATACGGCCTGATGTTCCAACTTCGACGGCTAATTCAAAGTTTACCGTAGTGACCGCGCCCGGTGCAACCTCAGCGTAGATTGTGTCGGTATCCACAACAAGGTCAATCGGCAGGTTATCCGCTTCAAGACGGACAGAGCGGGTACCCTTCGGAATACGGGGTAACCAATAAGCGCCGTTTGCCTGGACTTTACCGATGGGTTGTCCGTCAACGACAACTTGCGCATTCTTGAAATCTTCAGCGGAAAATTCCACGCCCTCAGGGGCGACAACGCGGCCTGCGATCCGTCCGTATCTCGGGTTGGTTGCCTGTCTTGGGGCTGCGGATAGAGTGCGCCCGGCAAGGCCAAGGTCGAATGTCACACCAAGTGTGCCGAAAATTGAACTGTTTCCTGAGGCGGGTTGTGAAAATCCTCCGTTAATCAATGCCGCAACGCCGGGGCGCAATTCATAACGTAAACCGCCGGATAAAGAAGAGTTGTCGCTGCTGTGCGTGGCGCGCAATTGCCAGAAAACGGGAACACCGAAAAAACGTTGTCCGTTCAATCCCAGAGCAAAGCCAAGCTCTGCCGTGTCCTGATCATAAAGCGCCTCGATACTCAGCTCGCTCTCGCCGGTAACTTCGGTATAATAATCATACCCGACGCGGGCAAAGCCGCTGCCCTCATAAAATACCTGTAAATTGATATCCTGAAAGGGCTCGGCCCTGGCTTCGAGGCGGTATTCCCCGTCGCGGTTCGGACGGGCGGCGAGAGACAGACCGGGATAAACGCGCCAGGAGACAAATGGTAATGCGTAAGCGGCATCTATGTTACGGCGTGCAATCGCACCGAAGCGTAAACTTTGCGAGTAATCATAGGTTGCCTCGAAAAAATGGTTTTCCTGCGCAACGGTGTCGCCTGTTTCCAGGTCTTCTGCCTCGCGGTAATTGATACGGGCGTTCAGGGACAGCTTTTTGAATTCCGCAAAATACAGCCCTTCAAATGATTTACGCCCGCTCTGATTTAGAGCAGCCGCCGCGTATGCGGTGCCGTATTTTCCAAAACTTGCTGCGGCCCCGGTCACAGCCTCTATGCCGCCGTCTGGGTCGTAAACAACGGCTGCTTCAACGGTCGCATCATCGTAAGGGGAATAGCGGATACGGGCAAAACCGGTTGGTCCGCGGCTGTCGATGTTTGTGCTGATTTCGCCGCCCTCAAGTCCTGCACCGGCGACGATGTTGAAAGATCCTTTGGGTGCGAGGAAATTATTTGCAGTGACTGTGGAGCGGATACTGTCAACCTGATTGTTCGAAAGCGCCTCGAATATCCTGATTTCCACATCATTGCGGCGTTGATCGAAAAGCGGGCTTTCAATTTCGAATGTGCCGTCCACATTGATGATCGTCTCGGCGACAATCAGGCCGTCAATCACGAGTTCAGCCCGTCCGCCGGGCGGTCCTTCGCCGAAATAAACACGCCCTGAGCCGTTGCCCCTGTCAAGCAATGTGCCGTTGATGTCTTCGATCTGTTCGAATGCGTCCGCACGGTTGGAATAGGCAATTTGCACGCCGGTCATATCGACGACGCTGATCAGCGGATGGGCACCGGATTGCTGTCGCCCGACAAGTGTCCAGATATTATCCGTGATTTCCCGCAGCCAGGCATAATCTGTCAGGCTGTAATCCTTTTCCGTGCCCGAATATCCCAACTGCCAGACGCCGCCCAGACCATAACCGTTGACCTCCAGTCTGGTCGAAACGCCGATCGTGTCGCCTGTGCCGGAATATGTTGTAAACAGATCGCCGTGTACGCTTGTCATGCCGATGATCGGAGGAACAATATCGGGTTCGATCTCGATGATTTCTTCAGCTTCTTCCGCGACCACCGCGCCATTTCCCCAGGGCGGTTCCAGCACAATTGCATAGTTTTCGACGTCGAAGCGGACGGGGACATGAAGCGTGTCGCCTAAAACATTCTCGCTGATAAAAGACTGATCCTCGAATTCGCGGAGTGCATCCTGCGGCAAATCGATCGATCCGATAGGGGTTTGTATTGTGGATATGCCGTTTTCAACCGTCACCTGAACATTCAGGGCAGCAAAGGTCGATTCAGCCGGCAGATAAAAAATACCGTTTTCCAGCAGAATATCACCGGCATCCTTTTCTTCTTCGCCAATGAAAATACCCAGCAATACAAGGCCTTCATCAAGCTCACTGCGGCCGTCATCCTCTGCCGTGACCACACTTGCCGTGCATATTGTGATGATCAGCGAGCACACAAACGCAAAGAAGTAACGGGATGCCCTACCGTTCCAGAACATCGACCTTGATTTCAAGCTCATATAATCCGGCAAGACCTATGCCTGAAGCCCGGGCCTGTGCCGTAAATCCGCCTGATATGATCCTGTATTGCGTATCTTCGCACAGGATACGCGGAGCGCCGGGTGTGATGCGCACCGGGAATTTCTGATTGTCATCACCGGACTTAACCGCGAAGCCGGACTGTGCGCCGCCGTTCGTCATGTGATAGCGGATGTCCAGATCGGCAGGATTCACGTTGCGTCTGACCTTAATGCGCCAAAAATCTTCAATAATCCGGCGGAATGAAAGGGTTCCGCCTGTAGAGATAAGGCTCAACGCCTCGCGCGTGGACAGTTTTGCCGCCGCGACCGTTCGGGGCATTTTGAGTATGCCCGGGCGCTCAAACTGCAAATCCTGCTGGCATGTGCTTGCCAGCGCCGGTGCGCCTGTGAATACAAGCGGCAGCAAAATCAAAGC
>CALFWP010000144.1 GCA_937927905.1 uncultured Neomegalonema sp. | reverse complement strand
ATCCACCGCCGCCTCGATCGCGCCGGTATCCGTGACCTGCTTCATACCGCGCGCTTCGACAATCGCCGCCGGATCGCCGCCCTCGGTCCAGACAATCTCAAACAGTTCCTTGGCGATTTTGCCGGAAATATCACCCGATCCGATCAGGTCGATGATCCCGCCGAGTTGCCCTGCCGAAACCGGCGAGTTCGCCACCGTCAGACCCTCGCGGTTCAGCCGCCCGAACAGCTCGTTCACAACCCAGTTGGCGGAGGCCTTTCCGTCGCGGCCCTTGGCCACCTGTTCAAAGAAATCCGCATCGGCGCGGTCGGCGGCCAGAACACCGGCATCGTATTCCGTCACGCCATAATCGCTCATAAAGCGCGCGCGTTTTTCGTCCGGCAACTCGGGCAGGGTCTCGGCGATGTCATCAACCCACGCCTGTTCAATCTCCAGCGGCAACAGGTCCGGACACGGGAAATACCGGTAGTCATGGGCCTCTTCTTTCGAGCGCATGGAACGCGTCTCGCCCTTGTTCGGATCGTAGAGGCGGGTTTCCTGATCCACCGTCCCGCCATCCTCGATAATGTCGATCTGGCGGCGGGCCTCAAAATTGATCGCCTGTTGAATAAAGCGCATGGAGTTCATGTTCTTCAATTCGCAGCGGGTGCCGAGTTTGGAAAAATCATCTCCGCCCTCGCGGAATGCCTCGTAGTCTCCCGGGCGGCAGACCGAGACGTTCACATCGGCCCGCATCGATCCCTCCTGCATATTGCCGTCACAGGTGCCGAGGTACCGCAGTAACTGGCGCAGTTTGCGCAGGTATTCCGCCGCCTCTTCCGGACCGCGTATGTCGGGGCGCGAGACAATCTCCATCAGCGCGACGCCGGTACGGTTGAGGTCCACGAAGGACATCGTCGGGTCCATATCGTGGATCGACTTGCCCGCGTCCTGTTCCAAGTGGATGCGCTCGACCCGGACGGTGCGGGCAACCCCCGGTTCCATATCAACCAGCACCTGTCCCTCGCCGACGATGGGGTATTTGAACTGGCTTATCTGATAGCCTTGGGGCAAATCAGGGTAGAAGTAATTTTTGCGGTCAAAAACCGAGCGCAGGTTGATCCCTGCTTTCAAACCCAGACCGGTGCGCACGGCCTGTTCCACGCAAAACTCGTTGATCACCGGCAGCATCCCGGGCATCGCAGCATCCACCAGCGCCACATTGCTGTTAGGTTCCGATCCGAAATCCGTGGAACCGCCGGAAAACAGCTTGGCGGTAGAGGAGACTTGCGCATGGACCTCCATCCCGATCACCAATTCCCACGGACCAGTGGCACCCTGCATGACTTTAGGCGCGGGCTCTGAAAATGTCAGGTCAAGCACGGGGCAATCCTCCAACCTTTGCATAGGCTTCTTCGGTCGTTGCGGCGTTATTCGCGGGGTCGGCGATTTCCGCCTTTTTCTTGGCGTCCAGTTTGCGCTGGAACCGCGTTTGCACAATATCGACGATGAAAAGCACAGCGACCGAGAAATAGAACGTCGATTTCGCCATCGCCTCAATCTTGTATCCGAACAGGCTGAGATGCGCGATATGCCCGCCCTCGGATAACAGCATGACCCCGACGATCAACAGGATAAAGAGGCCCAGCACCTCGAACATCCGGTTCTTTTCAATGAACGTCGCGACCCGGTCCGCCAGCGCGATCATCAGAACACCACTGGTCACAACGGCAATAGCGAGCAAAATGAATTGCGGGGATATGAACGCTTCACTTGCGAATTGCCCCGTTAGCGGAAGCATGGACAGAATGGAGTCAAAGCTGAAAATCAGGTTCATGAACACGATCAGCGCAATCACCGTGAAGGTTGATTTCGGACTGCCGCCCGCCTCATGATGAAGGTCGTCGATGGACAGCAGGTGATTGATCTCCTTGACCGCCGTATACATGATGAAGCCGCCGCCGAAGAGGAAAATCAACGCTTTCAGATTGAATTCGCCGGCAATGACAAAGGTGTCCAACTTAAAGAGCGGCTCGACCACACCGGCGAGAATTTGCATCACAACAAACAAAAGAACCAAACGCAGCACGACGGCAATCGCGATACCGGCTTTACGAACCATCGCTTGTTTTTCCGCAGGTGCACGCTTTGATTCTATAGAGATATATAGCAAATTATCAAAACCAAGCACGGCCTGGAGAAATATCAATGACACCAGCGTGCCAAGCGCTTCAAATGAGAACAGCACGTCCATACCGTTATTCCTTTGGCTTTGTATGTACAATTTCCAGCAACGTTACTAACGCTGCTTAAAAGCACAGCAGCGCGTTTCAGGCAAGAAAGCCAAATTTAAAACAATGGCCTGTGACAACTTCGCCAATTGAAATTCCGGATTTGAGGTACTTAGGTGGGTTAATAATCAGTAAATGCTGGAGACCGAGTTATGATACGGAGTGATCTAAACAACCGGAAATGTCCGCTCGCTCGTACGGTCGGTGAAATTGGCGACGGTTGGACTTTGTTAACATTGTGGGCAGTGCTGAACGGACAGACGCGGTTCGAGGTTTTGCAGGAGAATCTTGGTGTCGCGCGGAATATTTTATCCGACCGGCTCAGACGCCTGGTGCATCTAGGTCTTTTGGTCCGCCGTCCCATATCAAACGGGTCACGCCGCTGTGAATATTTACCTACTAAAAAGGCCGTAGAATTACATGAACCCCTGAGCGCTCTGCGTGAATGGGGCGAACGGCATTGTCCGAGCAAAGACCTAACGGAAATGGCGTATTAAGTCACAAATATGAGGCCGTATTATTTTCGGCCCATACTGAGCGCACTCATTGATTTGCCAATGACTCCTGTAGTACAATGAGTTACGGCAAAGGATGAGAATTTCATGGTAAAAAATACTGCAAGTTATTGTAAATCAATAATTACAGCGGGAATTTTCGTTTCCTGTTTTGTGTCTTTGCAATACTCGCCTGTAGCCGCACAAACGGCAAAGGTACCCGAACAGGAGTTATTCCTGTTTGTTGAAGCTGGACAAAAGGCGCTTGCAGCGGGCCGGTATGACCAGGCAATTGAAGCCTTTGAAGCTGTACTGGACTCCGATCCCAAAAGCCTGGAGGCTCTTGCCGGCAAAGCACGCGCCCTGGCCAATACGCGCAGAACAGATAGTGCGCTTTTGCTGATAGAGAAAATAAGCCCCGCTCATCCGAAATACATGCTTGAACATGCCGCGATTTACCTGTTGGCCAATCAGCCTGAAAAGGCTTTGGCGAAAATTGATCTCGCGAAAGAAAGTGCCGCCAACCTGAAAGGCAGAACCGGCTACGAAGACATTGACCTCCATTTTGAGAGACAACTTGTGTTTATGCGCGGCGAGGCACTTTATGCGGTCGGCGGTTACGATCTCGCTATGGAAGAATTCAAACTGTCTGAAAAACTGGGCAGCGGAGCAAAAGCTTCACGGGCCATCGGTGATACTTACACGGCACTGGGACAATTTATCCCTGCCGAGAAAGCTTTCACAAGAGCGGTCTCCCTGAGACAACACGATGGCAGCGCCCTAAGAAAACGTGCGGATATCCGCAGACGGCTGGGCCGGATTGATGAAGCCCTGGAAGATTACGGGGAGGCTTTGCTTTACACTACGCCGGGCGCTTCACAATTGGCCGGTCATGCCTCCGCATTGCGTCAGGCAGGCGAGAATGAAGCCGCAGTTTCAGAATTACGACGCCTTTTAAAACTGACAAATGAGCCGCGAAGCGTCCGTTACCACCTTGCCGCAACTCTGATCGACGCGAACAGGCCACATGATGCAGAAAGGCACCTCAATGCGATCGGCGAATGGCCCGAGAAAAGTGTCGCCCTTATGTTCCAAAGAGGCCGTATGCACCTGGCCTTCGGGGAGGCGGAAAAAGCGGCGGAGTATTTTCGGGCTGCGTTAAAACAGCGCCCGAATGATCCGAATGTTCTATACAACAACGCAGTTGCAGCGCTTGAAAAGGGAAATATAGAGGAAGGGACGGATTATTTATCCCGCGCGGCCATCCGCGCCCCTGCTGATGCTATGATACGCGGGGCCATCGGCCGTGTAAAACTGGCGCGTGGCGAGGATAGAGAGGCACTTGCGTTTTTTAATGCGGCTGTCAAAGCCCGGCCTGCCGATAATGAAGCACGCATCCAAAGGGCCGGTGCGTTTCTGGCATTGGGACGCCCTGATCTGGCACGCAGCGACACCAATACGATCCTGAAAAGTGATCCTTCGGATTTACATGCCGTGATGTTCACAGCGCAAGCGGAACTGGCACTCGGCAATGCGCAACAGGCACTTATGATGACTGATGCGCTGCGCAATAGCGCAACATATAAAGCACGCGGATTTTTACTGCGTGCCCGCGCACTGACCGCGTTGAACAATCCTGATGAAGCACTTGCCGCATTGGAACAGGCAAAGAATAACCAGGCTGATCTTGATCAGATTGCTATTGCAAAGGGCGATGCATACATGGCCGCAGGCCGCGCGGAACTGGCACGGGCAGCATATCATGAGAGTGTTGCGCTGACACGCAATGCACCGGCAACGCTGGCAAAACGCGGTGAAGCATATTACGCACTCGGACTTTATGAGCTGGCAGAAGCGGATTTTTCCGACGCTTTAGGTGTGTTTCGCGATGACAAATATCTGATGCTGAAAAGAGGATTGGCACGGCGCGCTCTTAACCGTTGTGAAGATGCAATAACAGATTTTGATACGCTGTTGGCCTCAGACCCATCCAACGCAGAAGCGGAAAAAGCACGTGGCTACTGCCGGATCGAATCCGGCAAGGTTTTCAGCGGCATCAGTGATGTGGTCAGCAGCTGGTTTTAGCGGGTTGCGAAGCCAGCATCAATGTTATCAGAGCGTCTGATCTTCCGTGTATGATCGAGCTGGTCCATGCTTCTGAGAAAAGAAGCATGAATGATGATACCGAAAGAGATCGTGGACGAGCTGCTGGCGGGCTGTGAGCGGCTTGCGGATTTGCTCGACGATAACGGCTTGATGAAGGAACTCGACAACCGATTCAATGCGTGACCATGTCTGAAACCCGCATGGGTCAATGCAGATACACAGAGTTTAGGACACTCCCCGGAAACAGAACTCTTCCGGATTAATGACACGGCCTAACTGAATTTGTTGTCACGCGGGAAACCGCGCGGGGCCATCCTGCCGGCAGAGGCGCGCTTACCCTGATAATCACGTAATTCCTCCTTTGGCACCATGCGTGTTTTACCCCCGCCCATCAGCCAGCTTAATCCGTCATCCAGTTTGATCGTGCGGATGTCGGCAACTCCGCCATCTTTATAACGCTGCAGTAAAACACCCTTGCCCCGACCCATTTCCGGCAGTTCCACAATCGGGAACAATAAAAGCTTCCGGTTCTCGCCCACAACCGCGACCGTGTCATCACCCTCGCCTATTGCAATACAAAAAGCGGCCCTTGCCAGAGGATCGGTATTCAGGACCTGTTTGCCGGTTCGGGTTTGCGCAACAGCATCCGCCTCGGCAATGACAAAGCCGCGTCCGTCGCTGGATGAAACAAGCCGCTTTGTACCCGGTTTATGGGCAAACAGGGCAACCGTTTCCACTTCATTCGGAAGGTCAATCATCAGGCGCAGAGGTTCGCCCATGGACCGGCCGCCGGGCAGTTTATCCGCAGCAATGGTATAAATCCGGCCATTGGATGCAAAGACGAGTAATTTATCCGTCGTTTGTGCGTGGAACATAAAGCGCGGTCCGTCGCCATCCTTGTATTTGACCTCGGTATCAAGGGCAACGTGTCCCTTCATCGCGCGAATCCAGCCCTTTTCGGAGCAGATGACAGTTACAGGCTCTTTCTCAATCATTGATTCAAGGGAGGCGACCTCGATCTTCGGGGCTTCGGCAAAATCGGTCCGCCGCGCTCCGCCGCCGGCTTTCACGCCGAACCGTTTACGGATATCTTTCAGCTCTTCGCCGATTTTAGCGGATTGCAGGGTTTCATCATTCAGGATCGCATCCAGTTCGGTGCGTTCTTCGAGCAATGTTTTCCGTTCATCCCGAAGCTGCATCTCCTCCAGCTTGCGCAAAGAGCGCAGGCGCATATTGAGTATTGCCTCGGCCTGACCGTCGGTGAGATTGAATTCGGCCATCATAACCGGTTTCGGCTCATCTTCCTCGCGGATGATTTCAATCACGCGGTCAAGATTCAAAAAGGCGATGATATAACCGTCCAGCACTTCAA
>CALFWP010000143.1 GCA_937927905.1 uncultured Neomegalonema sp. | reverse complement strand
CAGGGTAAGCGGGATAAGCTGGTCGGTCTGAAAGAAAATGTCATTGTCGGCAGACTGATTCCGGCTGGTACGGGCGGTATGGCGGCGCGTATGAAGCGTGTGGCTTCGGAGCGTGATAAAAAGATCATTGCAGAGCGTAAGGCGGCCGCGGAAGAGGCTGTTAAACTGGAAGCTCCAAGAGAAGAAACTCCGGACGCAGCAGAATAAACCGTCTTTTGACAATGTGATAGCGACAGGCGTGCCTTCGGGCACGCCTTTTTACTGACATTTACTGTATAGCGGAAAAAACTGTCAAATGGCGTTACTCAAGGGTTGACGTCTGCGAGTCATCTGACTAGGTTCCGCGCACTTCTGCAGGAATAAATATCCTGTGAAAGACTGCATCGCGAATATAAATTGCATGATCGGGCTATGCCCTGGTCCTCTGTTGTTTTGTGCTGGTGGCGCTTTTTGCTGTCCGGCGCATTTTCTGTTTTGCGGTTTGGTAGAAATTTGATGACCTGTTCGGGATAAGGCGAGCTGAATGCCAACGATACAACAACTGATACGCAAGCCGCGCAAGCCGAAGATCAAGCGCAGCAAGTCGGTCCATTTGGAGGAATGCCCGCAAAAGCGTGGTGTTTGTACCCGTGTTTATACCACGACACCGAAGAAGCCGAACTCGGCTTTGCGTCGCGTGGCTAAGGTCCGTTTGACGAATGGGTATGAAGTCATCAGCTATATCCCCGGTGAGGGTCACAACCTTCAGGAGCACTCTGTCGTGCTCATCCGTGGCGGCCGTGTGAAAGACTTGCCGGGTGTCCGTTATCACGTGCTTCGCGGCGTTCTTGATACTCAGGGCGTTAAAGACCGTAAGCAGCGCCGTTCGAAATACGGCGCTAAGCGTCCCAAGTAAGGAGAGCATCCGATGTCAAGACGTCACCGCGCCGAGAAACGCGAAGTGCTTCCTGATGCGAAGTACGGCGATAAAATTCTAACCAAATTCATGAACAACCTCATGTTTGACGGTAAAAAATCCACTGCTGAAGGGATCGTTTACGGTGCCCTGGGCAAAGCAGAAGAAAAATCACGCCGTGATCCGGTTGAGTTGTTCCATGAAGCTTTGGACAATATTAAGCCCGCAGTTGAAGTCCGTTCACGCCGTGTGGGTGGTGCAACATATCAGGTGCCCGTTGATGTTCGCCCCGAGCGTCGTGAAGCCCTTGCGATCCGCTGGTTGATCAAGGCGGCACGTGCGCGTTCTGAAAACACGATGGTTGATCGTCTTTCCGGTGAGTTGATGGATGCGGTCAACAATCGCGGCGCTGCTGTCAAGAAGCGCGAAGATACACACAAAATGGCGGACGCTAACAAAGCGTTCTCTCACTACCGTTGGTAATGCTGCGAACGTTGCAGCACTGAATTCATCGAGCAAGGTAAAACCGAGATGGCCCGCGAATATCCCCTCGACCGGTATCGTAACTTCGGCATCATGGCGCACATTGATGCGGGTAAAACTACGACAACCGAGCGTGTGCTTTACTACACCGGAAAATCCCACAAGATCGGCGAAGTGCATGATGGTGCAGCGACGATGGATTGGATGGAGCAGGAGCAGGAGCGGGGAATAACGATTACCTCTGCTGCAACAACGACGTTCTGGGAGCGCACCGAGGACGGTCAGACGGCACAGTCAGACAAGTTCCGTTTCAACATCATTGATACGCCCGGCCACGTTGACTTCACAATTGAAGTCGAGCGCTCATTGGCTGTTCTTGATGGTGCGGTTTGTGTTCTGGATGCTAACGCCGGTGTTGAGCCGCAGACAGAAACAGTATGGCGTCAGGCGGACCGCTACAAAGTACCGCGTATCGTTTTTGTCAATAAGATGGACAAAATCGGTGCGGACTTTTTCAATTGTGTGAACATGATCAAGGAAAGAACCGGCGCGACGCCCGTGCCGGTTCAGATTCCGATCGGAGCTGAAAACGAGCTTGAAGGCATTGTTGACCTGATACTGATGAAAGAATGGGTCTGGGCAGGAGAGGACCTAGGTGCATCCTGGGAGCTTCGCGATATTCGTCCCGACCTTAAGGACACTGCAGATGAGTGGCGCGCCACGATGGTTGAAAATGCCGTCGAAATGGATGATGACGCCATGGAGAAGTTTCTCGAAGGTGAGGAACCCGATGTTGATACACTGCGTTCTTTGCTGCGTAAGGGTACTTTATCGCTTTCCTTTGTTCCCGTAATTTGCGGTTCGGCATTCAAGAACAAAGGCGTTCAGCCTATGCTGAACTCGGTGATTGACTTTCTTCCCGGTCCTCTTGATGTACCGGCTTATACCGGATTTGCGCCGGGTGATGAGACGGAAACACGGAACATTGAGCGAAGTGCAGACGATGCCGAGCCGTTTTCCGGGCTGGCCTTTAAGATCATGAACGACCCTTACATGGGTACGCTCACATTTACGCGGATTTATTCCGGTATGCTGAACAAAGGCGACTCGCTGCTCAATTCCACAAAGGGCAAGCCTGAGCGTGTCGGCCGTATGGTCATGATGCACTCGAATAAGCAAGACGAGATCACAGAAGCGTTTGCCGGTGATATCATTGCGCTTGCCGGTCTGAAGGATACGACAACGGGTGATACGCTTTGCGATAAGCAAAAGCCTGTCATTCTGGAAACAATGAACTTCCCTGATCCGGTGATCGAGATCGCTGTTGAGCCTAAAACCAAAGCGGACCAGGAGAAAATGTCTCAAGGTTTGGCGCGTCTTGCTGCCGAGGATCCTTCTTTCCGCGTTGAAACCGATCTGGAATCCGGTCAAACGATCATGAAGGGTATGGGTGAACTTCACCTTGATATCCTCGTGGATCGTCTGAAGCGCGAATTCAAGGTTGAGGCGAATATCGGCGCTCCTCAGGTGGCTTACCGTGAAACGATTACAGCGCCGACTGAAATCGACTACACCCATAAAAAGCAATCCGGTGGTACCGGTCAGTTTGCGCGAGTGAAGTTGCAGCTTGAACCGGTTGAACCCGGTGAGGGATATAGTTTCGAAAGCAAGATCGTTGGCGGTAACGTGCCGAAGGAATATATTCCTGGTGTTGAAAAAGGCATTCAGTCGGTTATGGATTCCGGTCCGCTAGCCGGTTTCCCTGTGATCGACTTTAAAGCGGTTCTGCTCGACGGTGCTTATCACGATGTTGATTCATCGGTACTTGCGTTTGAAATTGCAGCACGTTCCGGTACGCGTGAAGCCATCCGTAAAGGCAACCCAAAGTTGCTTGAGCCGATGATGAATGTCGAGGTTGTGACACCTGAAGATTACATGGGTGACATTATCGGCGACCTGAATTCCCGTCGCGGGCAGATTCAGGGGACGGAAGCCCGTGGAGTTGCGACCTCGATTAAAGCCTTTGTTCCACTTGCAAATATGTTCGGCTACGTTAATACGCTGCGTTCTATGTCCCAGGGACGGGCGCAGTTTACGATGCAGTTCGATCACTACGAGCAAGTGCCTCAAGCCGTCGCCGAAGAAATTCAGGCGAAATATACTTAATACCGACGGACCAACCCAAGACGCGCGGTCCGCCGCGACGCCATTGAAAAGTACGGAGACCAGAGATGGCCAAGGAAAAGTTTGAAAGAAATAAACCACACGTTAACGTCGGCACAATCGGCCACGTTGACCATGGTAAAACAACATTGACTGCTGCGATTACCAAGCAGTTCGGTGATTTTAAAGCCTATGACGAAATTGACGGTGCGCCGGAAGAGAAAGCCCGCGGCATCACCATTTCAACAGCACACGTTGAATACGAGACGGAAAGCCGTCACTATGCACACGTTGATTGCCCAGGTCACGCCGATTACGTGAAAAACATGATCACTGGCGCTGCGCAAATGGATGGTGCGATCCTTGTTGTGAACGCTGCAGATGGTCCGATGCCGCAAACCCGTGAGCACATCCTGCTTGCCCGCCAGGTTGGTGTGCCTGCGCTGGTCGTGTTCATGAATAAGGTTGATCAGGTTGACGACGAAGAACTGCTTGAGCTGGTTGAGATGGAAATTCGCGAGCTGCTGTCTTCCTATGACTTCCCGGGAGATGACATCCCGATCGTTGCCGGTTCCGCATTGGCGGCACTTGAAGGTCGTGATGACAATATCGGTTCCGAGAAAATCGCAGAACTGATGAAGGCTGTAGATGATTACATCCCAACGCCTGACCGTCCCATTGACCAACCTTTCCTGATGCCGGTTGAGGACGTGTTCTCGATTTCCGGTCGTGGTACTGTTGCAACGGGCCGTGTTGAGCGTGGTGTTGTTACTGTTGGCGAAGAAATTGAAATCGTTGGCATCAAAGACACACAGAAAACAACATGTACCGGTGTTGAGATGTTCCGTAAGCTGCTGGATCGCGGTGAAGCCGGTGATAACATCGGTGCTCTTCTTCGCGGTGTTGACCGTGATGCGATCGAACGTGGTCAGGTTCTGTGTAAGCCGGGTTCGGTGACGCCACATACGAAGTTTGAGGCCGAAGCATACATTCTGAATAAGGATGAAGGCGGTCGCCATACTCCGTTCTTTACCAAGTATCGTCCGCAGTTCTATTTCCGTACGACGGATGTAACCGGAATGGTTGAGCTGCCCGAAGGCACCGAAATGGTTATGCCGGGTGATAACGTAAAGATGCTGGTCGAGCTGATTGCACCGATCGCTATGGAAGAAAAACTCCGTTTTGCGATCCGCGAAGGCGGCCGTACCGTTGGTGCCGGTGTCGTTTCGAAGATCATCGAATAGTTTACGACTATAAGCTGGGGCCGGAATTCTTATTCCGGCCCTTACTATTGAACAGGTTTTTCGAGAGGCGCTCCCATGACGGGACAAAATATCCGCATACGGCTTAAGGCCTTCGATCATCGAACGCTCGATACGTCGACGCTCGAGATTGTCAACACGGCCAAGCGTACCGGCGCACAGGTTCGTGGTCCTATTCCACTGCCGACGCGTATCGAGAAGTACACGGTACTCAGATCGCCTCACATCGACAAGAAAAGCCGCGAGCAGTTTGAGATTCGCACGCATAAGCGGCTTCTCGACATTGTAGACCCGACTCCACAAACCGTAGATGCGCTGATGAAGCTTGATCTTGCGGCTGGTGTGGATGTTGAGATCAAACTTTAAAGGGAGGGCTTCTTATGCGGACTGGCGTACTCGCACGGAAGCTCGGAATGACCCGTCTGTTTATGGATGACGGTCGTCAGGTTCCGGTTACTGTGCTCAGCATGGATAATGTACAAGTTATTGCACAACGCACGATTGAGAGGGATGGTTATACGGCTGTTCAGCTTGGTGCAGGTGCTGCAAAGGCAAAGCGGGTATCTGCCCCGATGCGGGGTCATTTTGCGATTGCAAAAGTAGAACCTAAGCGGCGTATTGCGGAATTTCGTGTGTCACCCGACAATCTTATCGGGGTTGGTGAAGAGATTGTTGCAGCTCATTATTCCGAAGGTCAATTTGTTGACGTTGTGGGAACCTCGATCGGTAAAGGTTTTGCCGGAGCGATGAAGCGGCATAATTTCGGTGGATTGCGTGCGTCTCACGGTGTTTCCATTTCGCACCGATCTCACGGTTCTACGGGTCAGTGTCAGGATCCTGGTAAAGTTTTTAAAGGGAAAAAAATGGCCGGTCACATGGGTGATGCCCGTGTGACAACCCAGAACCTTCGTATCGAACGTACGGATACAGAACGTGGTCTGATTATGATCCGCGGTGCGGTTCCCGGTGCTAAAGGCGGTTGGGTAATGATCAAGGATGCATCCAAAAAGGCACTGCCGGAGGATGCACCAATGCCTGCCGCTTTACGGTCTTCTGCGGCTGCGAAAACTGCGGATGTTCCGGAAGGTGATGCCTCTGGGTCCGGGGAGACACAGGAATGAAAATCGACGTGTTTAAACTGGATGCAAGCGTTGCCGGTGATGTGGAGCTTGATGAGTCTATTTTCGCTGTTGAGCCTCGTGCTGATATTCTTCACCGTGTTGTACGGTGGCAAAGAGCGCGAGCCCAGGCAGGGACGCATTCTACAAAGGGCCGGTCCGAGGTTAAGTACTCGACGAAGAAGATCTATCGTCAAAAAGGTACAGGCGGTGCCCGTCACGGATCACGTGGTGCGCCCATTTTCCGCGGCGGTGGTGTCTATAAAGGCCCGAAATCCCGCAGTCATGCTCATGATTTACCAAAAAAAGTACGTGCACTTGGCTTGAAGATGGCATTGTCGGATAAGGTAGCAGCGAAAAAGTTGATAGTGCTGGATTCGGCGTTGCTTGAGGATGGCAAGACCAGATCGCTTAAAGGGCATTTGGAAAAACTCGGTGTTAAAAAAGCGCTCATTATCGATGGGGCGGAACTTAATAGCGGGTTTGCGCGTGCTGTCGGCAACCTCAATGGCATCGATGTGCTTCCAGGTGGCGGTGCCAATGTGTATGACATAATGCTTAAAGATACGCTGGTTGTGACCAAGGCCGGTCTTGATATTCTGAATGCGCGTCTTGGCGCGAAAGAAGGGGCTGCGTCATGAGTGCGGAAACGAAACATTACGATGTTATCCGTCGTCCTATCGTAACCGAAAAATCAACACTCGCATCAGAATCAAATGCTGTTGTTTTCGAAGTTGCCATCGATGCCGATAAAGGCTCTATCCGCGACGCGGTGGAGGCTCTGTTCAATGTTAAGGTCACGAAAGTGAATACGCTGATCCAAAAGGGTAAGCGTAAAGTCTTCCGTGGCCGCCGTGGTCAGCGTAAAGACATCAAGAAAGCTGTTGTTACGCTGCAGGACGGCGCAATGATTGACGTTACGACGGGCCTTTAAGGCCCTAATGAAGTTTGCAAGGTTCTGCCTTGCGCACGGGAGACAGAAAGCATGGCGTTAAAGAAATACAAGCCGACGACGCCGGGCCAGCGGGGGCTGGTGCTGATTGACCGCGCTGATCTTTATAAAGGTCGTCCTGAGAAGACTTTGACACAAGGTCTTACAAAAAAGGGTGGCCGGAATAATACGGGCCGGATTACGGCGCGACGCATCGGCGGTGGTTCTAAGAAGCTATACCGGATCGTTGATTTTAAAAGACGTAAGTGGGATATGCCCGCGACCGTTGAACGGATTGAATACGATCCCAACCGGACGGCATTCATTGCATTGATTAAATACACCGATGGTGAGATTAATTATATCCTTGCGCCTCAAAGACTGGCTATTGGAGATACGATCGTAGCCGGTGCGAAGGTTGATATACGTCCTGGCAATGCGATGCCGTTATCGGGTATGCCTATTGGTACAATAATCCACAATGTAGAGATGAAGCCGATGAAGGGAGGGCAAATCGCCCGTTCAGCCGGTTCTTATGCTCAATTTGTCGGTCGTGATGGCGGATACGCTCAAATTCGTCTTGGTTCAGGTGAACTGCGCCTTGTGCGACAGGAATGCATGGCGACAGTCGGTGCGGTGTCTAATCCTGATCATTCAAACCAAAATTTCGGTAAAGCAGGTCGTACGCGCTGGAAAGGTAAGCGCCCTTCGGTTCGAGGTGTCGCAATGAACCCGATTGATCACCCGCATGGTGGTGGTGAAGGCCGGACGTCAGGTGGTCGTAACCCGGTTACGCCTTGGGGTAAGCCGACCAAGGGTCCGCGTACACGGAATAACAAGACAACTGATAAACTCATCATCCGCAACCGCCACGCGCGTAAGAAGAAATAAGGAGCGCCAGACATGCCTCGTTCCGTCTGGAAAGGCCCGTTTGTGGATGGTTATCTGCTTAAAAAAGCAGAAGCTGTTCGTGAAAGCGGCCGCAAAGAAATTATCAAAACATGGTCGCGTCGTTCGACCATTCTTCCCCAATTTGTAGGCCTTACTTTTGGCGTACATAATGGTAAAAAGCACATTCCTGTTCTCATCTCTGAGGATATGATTGGACATAAACTAGGTGAATTCTCGCCAACTCGTACCTATTACGGCCATGCGGCTGACAAAAAAGCGAAGCGGAAGTAAGAGATGGGCAAGCAAACCAATCCTCGCCGCGTAGCGGATAATGAGGCCATGGCTGTAAACCGGATGCTCCGCGTCAGCCCACAGAAACTAAATCTTGTTGCGCAGCAAATCAGAGGTAAAACAGTTGGTACAGCTTTGGCTGAGCTGACCTTTTCCAAAAAGCGTATTGCGGGTGACGTAAAGAAGACACTGCAATCTGCTGTTGCGAATGCTGAAAATAATCACGGTCTTGATGTGGACAGCCTCGTGGTTGCTGAAGCATGGGTCGGTAAGAATATTACCCTTAAGCGTGGCCGCCCTCGTGCACGGGGACGCTTCGGCAAGATTCTTAAACCGTTTGCGCAATTGACCATCAAGGTTCGTGAAGAGGAGTCTGCATAATGGGACAGAAGATTAATCCCATCGGTATTCGCCTCGGGATCAACCGTACATGGGATTCGCGTTGGTATGCGAATACTCGTGAATACGGTGAGCTTTTGCATGAAGACATCGCAATTCGAGAGTTTATCTTTAAGGAATGCAAGCAGGCTTCAATCAGCCGTGTAATCATTGAACGTCCGCATAAAAAATGCCGCGTTACGATTCATGCTGGTCGTCCCGGTGTGATCATCGGTAAAAAAGGCGCGGATATTGAAAAATTGCGTCAAAAGCTTGCAAAGTTCACTGAAAGCGAACTGCACCTGAACATTGTAGAGGTGCGTAAGCCAGAGATTGACGCGCAACTGGTCGCTGAAAATATTGCGCAACAGCTTGAGCGCCGCGTGTCATTCCGCCGTGCTATGAAACGTGCTGTGCAAAACGCCATGCGTATGGGCGCATTGGGTATTCGTGTCAATGTCGGTGGCCGTCTCGGTGGTGCTGAAATCGCCCGAACAGAATGGTATCGTGAAGGGCGTGTGCCACTTCATACTTTGCGCGCCGATGTGGATTACGCAACTGCTTCGGGTCATACCGCTTACGGTGTTTGTGGTGTTAAAGTTTGGATCTTCAAAGGTGAAATCCTTGAGCATGATCCAATGGCGCGTGATAAGCGTGCGGCGGAATTGCAAGAGGGTGGTCGCCCCGGCGGTGGTGGACGTCCCGGCGGTGGTCGCGGACCTCGCCGTGATCGCGACTGAGGAGTAAATTAGATGCTGCAACCAAAGCGCACGAAATACCGTAAGGCCCATAAGGGTCGTATTAAGGGCGAAGCCAAAGGCGGCGTAGATCTGAACTTCGGTTCATACGGTTTGAAAGCTCTTGAACCGGAGCGGGTAACTGCACGTCAAATTGAGGCCGCCCGTCGTGCTATGACGCGTTACATGAAACGTCAGGGCCGTGTTTGGATTCGTATTTTTCCTGATGTGCCTGTTTCGAAAAAACCTACTGAAGTCCGTATGGGTAAAGGTAAGGGCTCTGTTGAATACTGGGCAGCGAAAGTTAAACCCGGTCGGGTCATGTTTGAGATTGACGGGGTGACAGAACCTGTTGCACAAGAGGCGCTTCGACTCGCAGCTATGAAACTGCCTGTGAAATGCCGCTTTGTCGCGCGGACAGATTGGTGATCGGGAACGCTTTCGGGCTAATCCCCCTAGTGATCGTTGGAAGGACGCCGCAATGAGCGCTGCGGAATTGCGTGATAAAACGCTTGAACAGCTACGGGAAGAACTCGTAACGCTGAAAAAAGAACAATTTAACCTGCGCTTTCAGGGCGCAACCGGGCAGTTGGAAAATACGTCCCGTGTTCGCACGGTGCGTCGTCAGATTGCTACGGTCATGACAGTCTTGAACGAAAAGGCCCGCGATGCTGCGGGTGCCGCATAGAGCGGGGAAAGTCACAGATGCCCAAAAGAATTCTTCAGGGAACGGTTGTCAGTGAGAAAAACGACAAAACAATTGTCGTGAATGTCGAGCGTCGCTTCCGTCATCCGGTCCTGAAAAAAACGATCCGGAGTTCGAAGAAATATCACGCACATGATGCTTCAAATGCTGCGAAAGAAGGACAGACGGTTCGTATTCGTGAATGCGCACCGATTTCTAAATTGAAACGCTGGGAGCTTGTGACAGACTCTGCTGAGTAATCGCAAATTTCCGGCTCTATGAAACCGCTCCCGATCCTTTTAGGTGATGGGATTAGGTCTGGAGGCTAACTATGATCCAGATGCAATCAAATCTGACGGTCGCTGATAACAGCGGTGCCCGCCGGGTACAGTGCATTAAGGTATTGGGTGGTGCAAAGCGCCGTTATGCCCATGTCGGCGATGTTATCGTCGTTTCTGTAAAAGAAGCTATTCCGCGTGGTCGTGTCAAAAAGGGTGAGGTACGGAAAGCCGTTGTTGTCCGTACATCCAAAGCTATTCGTCGGCCTGACGGAACAGTAATACGGTTTGATACGAATTCCGCTGTGATTTTGAACAACAACAACGAGCCTATGGGAACCCGTATCTTCGGTCCTGTGCCACGTGAATTACGGGCGAAGAATTACATGAAGATCATCTCCCTTGCACCGGAGGTTCTGTGATGGCTGCAAAGCTTAAAAAGGGTGACAAGGTGGTTGTTCTGACTGGCCGCGATAAGGGCCAGGAGGGTGAGATCGAAACAGTTATTCCCGCCGAGGGCCGTGCGATTGTTACCGGCATCAACACCCGTGTACGCCACACCAAGCAAAGCCAGACAAGCCAAGGTGGCCGGATCTCAAAATCCGCTCCCATTCAATTGTCCAACATTGCTTTGGTTGATCCAAAAGACGGTGGACCGACGCGCGTTGGTTTTAAAATCGAGGACGGTAAAAAAGTCCGTTTCGCCAAAAAATCGGGAGAAGTGATTGATGGCTGATGGATCGACATATGTACCGCGTCTGCGAGCTCTTTATGATTCTGAAATCCGGACAAAACTTAAGTCCGAGTTCGGTTTTAAAAATGACATGCAGATTCCCAAGCTTGAAAAGATCGTTTTGAATATGGGTGTCGGCGACGCTGTTCAGGACACCAAGCGGGTTAAAGCAGCGGCTGCGGAAATGGAAGCCATTGCAGGTCAAAGTCCTGTTGTTACACGTGCTAAGAATTCCATTGCAGGTTTTAAAGTCCGCGAAGGCATGCCACTCGGCGTCAAGGTAACATTGCGCGGTGCCCGCATGTATGACTTCCTTGATCGTCTGATTATGATCGCGATGCCGCGTATCCGTGATTTTCGTGGTGTCAAAGACACCAGCTTTGACGGTCGTGGTAACTATGCCATGGGCATCAAAGAACACATTATCTTCCCTGAGATTGAATACGACAAGGTCGATAAAATCCGGGGCATGGATATTATTATCTGCACAACGGCAAGCCAGGACGATCATGCGCGTGCCTTGCTGCGTGAATTTAACATGCCGTTCCCGAAACGTGACGGGGGAGAAAGCTGATATGGCTAAAGACGGAACAATACAGACGCAAAAAAAGCGCGAGCGCCTTGTTGCTAAATATGCCGGGAAGCGTGCGGCTCTGAAAGCAATTGCGAACGACGAGTCAGTCTCGCCTGAAGAGCGTTTTGCCGCGCGTATGAAACTTGCGGAGCTGCCGCGAAACTCGGCCCCGAACCGCTTGCGTAATCGGTGTGAAGTGTCCGGTCGACCGCGCGGGTATTACCGCAAGCTGAAAATGTCACGTATCGCCCTGCGCGAACTCGCCAGCCAGGGTATGATCCCCGGCATGACGAAATCGAGCTGGTAAGGGAGTCGTAGCGATGCCATTTATCAACGATCCTATCGGTGACATGTTAAGCCGTATCCGCAACTCTCAAATGCGCGGAAAATCTACAGTCCGTACTCCTGCTTCGAAATTGCGCGGCTGGGTACTAGACGTTCTTAAGTCAGAAGGTTTTATCCGGGGGTACGAAAATGTATCGGAAGGTAATCATTCTGAATTTGAAATTTCGCTGAAATACTATGACGGACAGCCGGTTATCCGCGAACTCAAACGGGTATCGACTCCCGGCCGTCGTGTTTACAGCAACGTAAAAGACATGCCGCGTGTTCGCAACGGTCTTGGTGTTACGATTTTGTCGACGCCAAAAGGTGTTATGTCGGATTCCAATGCCCGCGATGCGAATGTCGGGGGCGAGGTGTTGTGCACAGTCTTCTAAGTGAAGCCGCAGCACCTAGAAAAGTGAGACTTTGATATGTCCCGAATTGGAAAACAACCGGTTGAAACACCGAAAGGTGTTGAGATCAAACTAAACGGTCAGACAGTAGAAGCCAAAGGGCCGAAGGGTTTGCGTAGCTTTACGGTGCCTGATGAAGTCAGTGTCATGATGGATGACGGTGCCGTTGTCGTAAAACCTGCCGATGACAGCAAACGTGCGCGCCAGATGTGGGGTATGTCCCGTACACAGGTGGCAAATTGCATGAAAGGTGTAAGCGAAGGCTTTATGAAAAAGCTGGAGATCACGGGCGTCGGTTATCGTGCTGCGGTTCAGGGTAAAGTTCTGAAATTGTCACTCGGTTATTCACACGATGTGGATTTTAATATTCCCGATGGCATCGAAGTAAAAACGCCGAAACCTACGGAGATTGAAGTCTCCGGAATTGATCAGCAGCTCGTTGGTCAGGTCGCGGCAAATATCCGTGAATGGCGTAAGCCGGAGCCATATAAGGGCAAAGGCATACGTTATTCGGACGAATATATTTTCCGTAAGGAAGGCAAGAAGAAGTAAGGGCCGGAGATCATGGCGAATTCGAACCAATCAGCCCTTGCGCGCCGCCGTTTACGTGTGCGCAACCGGCTTAAAAAGGTGGCTACAGGCCGCCCTCGTCTGAGCGTATTCCGTTCAGGTAAAAATATTTATGCTCAGGTCATCGATGATAAGCAAAGCCGTACGTTGGCCGCTGCATCGACACTGGATAAATCATTGTCGCTTCGCGGTGTAGCAACAGTGGATTCGGCTTCTAAGGTGGGTGCTCTGATTGCAGAGCGCGCGAAGGCCGCCGGTGTTGAGGAAGTCGTTTTTGACCGTAGCGGTTACCTGTTTCACGGACGCGTTAAGGCATTGGCCGACGCCGCGCGTGAAGCGGGTCTGAAATTCTAAGGAGTTTGCCGGATGGCACGTAGAGACAGAGACGAAGAACAGTCCGAATTTCAGGATCGCCTTGTTCATATCAACCGTGTTGCCAAGGTTGTGAAAGGCGGACGTCGTTTCGGATTTGCTGCCCTTGTGGTCGTAGGGGATCAAAAGGGGCGCGTCGGTTTTGGTAAGGGCAAAGCCCGCGAGGTTCCAGAGGCAATCCGAAAAGCTACGGAACAGGCCAAGACGAAAATGATTCGGGTACCTCTTCGCGAAGGCCGTACCCTTCATCATGACACCAAGGGTCGTTGGGGCGCCGGTAAAGTTGTTATGCGGTCCGCTCCGGAGGGAACAGGGATCATCGCAGGTGGTCCTATGCGTGCCGTGTTTGAAATGCTCGGCATTCGTGATGTTGTCGCAAAATCCACCGGGTCGCAAAATCCTTACAACATGGTTCGTGCGACTATTCAGGGCCTGCAAAGCGAAAACAGCCCGCGTCAGGTTGCTGCACGTCGCGGTATGAAGGTTGCTGATATCATTGGCAGACGTCAGGAAACATCCGTACAATCTGCTGATGCTGTTGTCCCTCAAGCCGAGGAGAGTGCCGGTGCCTAAGATTACCGTAAAACAAGTCGGCAGCCCGATACGCCGCCCGAAAGATCAGCGCGCGACTTTGATCGGTCTTGGTTTGAATAAGATGCACCGCACCCGTGAGTTGGAGGACACAGCTGAAGTTCGGGGCATGATACGTAAAATTCCGCATCTTGTGGAGATCGTCAGCGAAGGTTAATGTCCCGCTGACCAAAAGTTGAAGCTGTGGGTTCTTGTGCTGCATGACGCGCATTTGAATATCCGGCAAAGGAGAGCGTCATGAAATTGAATGATATTCGCGATTTTCCAGGTGCGACAAAGCGTAAAAAGCGTGTTGCACGCGGTCCAGGATCCGGCCTTGGTAAAACTGCAGGACGCGGCATTAAAGGCCAGACATCACGTTCAGGTGTTGCGATCAAAGGATTTGAAGGCGGTCAAATGCCTATTCACCGCCGTTTGCCGAAACGCGGTTTTAACAACATCTTCCGCAAGCAATATTCTATTGTGAATCTTGGTCAGCTGCAGGCCGCTGTAGATCGTGGCGCGCTTGATGCGTCTGCCGAGATCAATGAGGATGTTCTGATCAAAAGCGGAGTTGTTCGCCGGGCCAAGACCCATGGTGTAAGAGTACTCGCCAAAGGTGAACTGAAGGTAAGTCTGAAAATTACTGCTTCGGGTGCTTCGGAAGCTGCTGTTAAGGCTGTCGAGGCTGCTGGCGGGGCTGTGACAATTGCACCAAAAGTTGTTGCGCCTGAAGCTGCAGCGTCTAAGTCTGATTCTTAAAAGTTTACGTGCGGAGTTAACCCATGGCCTCGGCCGCTGAACAACTCGCTGCAAATATGAGCTGGTCGGCCTTTGGCAAAGCCAAAGACCTTCAGAGTCGTATTCTTTTCACGTTGTGTATTCTGATTGTATACCGGTTTGGGACTTATCTTCCCTTGCCGGGTATTGATCCGGTGCGGGTTGCTGATTTGCTAGAACAGTTCCGTGGCGGCATTCTGGATATTTTTAATACCTTCGGTGGCGGCGCAATCAGCCGCATGTCAATCTTTGCACTTGGTATCATGCCGTATATCTCTGCTTCGATTATTATGCAGCTGATGACTTCTATGGTGCCATCGCTGGAAAAATTGAAGAAAGAGGGTGAGCAGGGTCGCAAAAAAATTAATCAGTGGACCCGCTACGGAACCGTAATTCTGGCGACATTGCAGGGATGGGGCATTGCTGCGGGTTTGAACACCAGTGTTGCGTCCGAACCCGGTGCGTTTTTTATCGTTACTACTGTAATCTCTCTTGTCGGCGGCACGGTCCTTTTGATGTGGCTTGGTGAGCAGATTACCGCGCGTGGTATCGGTAATGGTATATCGCTGATTATTTTTGCAGGTATTGTCGCTGAGTTGCCTGGTGCCATTGCTCAGACTTTACAATTGAGTTCGCAGGGTCAGATCTCCACCGCGATAATACTTGGCATTATCATCCTGGCGTTTGCGACAATCGGATTTGTGGTATTTATGGAGCGCGCACAGCGCCGTATCCTTATTCAATATCCCAAACGGCAAGTCGGACCACAGCAAATGGTTGGTGGTGAAAGCAGTCATTTGCCTTTGAAGGTCAATACTGCGGGCGTTATTCCACCGATTTTTGCCTCTTCTCTACTGCTTTTGCCACTAACTGCCGCAAGCTTTTCTTCTGCGGGCGGACCCGATTGGCTGACAACAGTTACGGCCTATCTTGGTCGCGGACAACCTGCGTATCTTGCGCTTTACGTTGCGGGTATCGTGTTTTTCGCGTTCTTTTATACCGCTGTTGTTTTCAATCCAGAAGAAGTGTCGGAAAATCTTAAGCGTCATGGCGGTTTTATTCCGGGCATTCGACCAGGAAAACGCACCGCAGAATATCTTGACTATGTGTTAACACGTTTGACAGTTGTTGGTGCGGCGTACCTTGCTCTTGTTTGTTTGCTGCCCGAAATTCTGACTGCGAATTGGCAAGTACCTTTTTATTTTGGTGGAACGTCATTACTTATTGTTGTGAGTGTGACGATGGACACAGTTTCACAAATTCAAAGTCATTTGCTTGCGCACCAGTATGAGGGTCTGATTCAGCGTTCGAAGTTGCGGGGTAAGAAGCGGTGAATATGATCCTGCTCGGTCCGCCAGGTGCCGGAAAAGGAACCCAGGCACGTTTGCTGGTTGATAAACTACAATTGATGCAGCTTTCGACTGGAGACATGTTGCGTGATGCCGTCGCTGCAGGGACCGAGACAGGCTTAAAGGCCAAAGAACTCATTGACCGTGGCGATCTGGTTCCAGATGACATTGTTGTTGGTATCGTTTCTGACAGACTGGATGATCCCGACGCCCAGGACGGCATTATTTTTGACGGTTTTCCGCGTACGCTCGGCCAGGCGGATGCCTTTGAAGCTATGCTGTCTGAGAAAGGCATCCGCCTGGATGCCGTTGTTGAGATGCGATGTGACAATGATCAGCTCATTGAACGGATCACAGGCAGGTATACCTGCGGTAACTGCGGTGAGGGATATCACAGCAGCTATAAAAAGCCGAAAGTTGAGAATGTCTGCGATGTTTGTGGCCGTTCCGAAATGCGGCAACGGGAAGACGATACAGTGGAAGCCTTTCGTGCCCGTTTGCTGAATTATTATAAAGATACTGCTCCGCTGATCGGGTATTACCACGCAAAAAATGCTTTGCGCATTGTGGACGGAATGGCGGCGATTGAAGACGTGACGAAACAGATTGATGCGGTGATTACCGCGTAACTTGAACATGACAGCGGATTGGGGTATGCCCGCCGCTTCCGAGACGGAGAAAATACAGTGGCCCGTATTGCAGGTGTCAATATACCGACGAATAAGCGTGTTGTGATCGCACTGACCTATATTCACGGAATCGGGCCGCATGCGGCATCCGACATCTGTGAAAAGGTGGGTATTGATTCGACGCGCCGTGTAAATGATTTGTCAGATCCCGAAATTCTGAAAGTGCGCGAAACAATTGATGCGGACTACACGGTTGAAGGCGATCTGCGTCGTCAGACTTCTATGAATGTAAAACGTCTTATGGACCTCGGGTGTTACCGTGGTTTGCGTCATCGTCGCGGATTACCGGTGCGCGGACAGCGGACTCATACAAATGCACGCACACGTAAAGGCCCTGCAAAGGCCATTGCCGGTAAAAAGAAATAAGGATCGACTGCAATGGCGAGAGATAAGGCACGCATCAAACGTAAAGAGCGCAAAAATATTGCGACCGGTGTTGCGCATGTGAATTCAAGTTTCAATAACACGATGATCACAATTTCCGACGCTCAGGGAAATGCGATTTCGTGGTCTTCTGCGGGTAACATGGGCTTCAAGGGATCCAGAAAATCCACGCCTTATGCTGCGCAGATGGCTGCTGAAGATGCCGGTAAAAAGGCTCAGGAACACGGAATGCGTACGTTGGAAGTTTTGGTACAGGGACCGGGCTCGGGCCGTGAGTCAGCTCTTCGTGCACTTCAGGCGATTGGTTTTACGGTAACGTCAATTCGTGACGTTACGCCGATTCCCCATAACGGTTGTCGTCCGCCGAAACGTCGCCGCGTCTAATTACGTTTTCCGGAATCAGAATTCGCCCATTTTCGCTGCTTTGCGGATGTGGGCGTTAGAACGAATGCTCCTATAATTTATGAGCAGATTGAACCATGGATAGGACTCTCGGGAGACGGTAAGGGGCAAGGTTCACCCTTCACCGCGAGAATGGAGGTTCCATATGATCCAGAAGAACTGGACCGAACTGATCAAGCCACAACAGCTTGAATTTGAGCCGGGCCTTGACCCGGTTCGTAAGGCATCGATTGTTGCAGAACCGTTGGAACGCGGTTTTGGATTGACGCTTGGTAACGCTTTGCGTCGTGTATTGCTTTCCTCTATTCAGGGTGCAGCTGTCACATCGTTGCAAATTGATGGCGTTCTCCATGAATTTTCATCGGTCGCGGGTGTCCGTGAGGATGTGACCGATATCGTTTTGAACGTTAAAGCGATTGCAATTAAAATGGATGTGGAAGGTCCGCGCCGTGTGACCTTGCGCAAATCCGGCCCCGGTGCGGTGAAGGCATCGGATATTGCCGCGACTGCGGGTATCGAAATCCTTAACCCGGATCATGTGATCTGTCAGCTCGATGATGGCGCTGATATTCACATGGAACTGACGATTGATACGGGCAAGGGGTATGTTGCCGCTGACCGCAACAGGCCGGAAGATGCGCCGATCGGGATGATTCCGGTTGATGCGCTCTACAGCCCTGTAAAACGTGTGAGTTACAAGGTCGAACCGACTCGTGAGGGGCAAATTCTCGACTTTGATAAACTGACCATGACAATCGAAACCGACGGTTCTGTCAGCCCCGAAGATGCGCTTGCCTATGCGTCCCGCATTCTTCAGGACCAGCTGCGCACCTTCGTGAACTTTGATGAACCGCAGGAGGCTGCGCCGCGTCCGAGTGAAGAGCCTGAACTGGAATTCAACCCTCTCCTGCTCAAGAAGGTGGACGAACTCGAATTGTCTGTGCGTTCGGCAAATTGCCTGAAAAACGACAATATTGTCTATATTGGCGATCTGATTCAAAAGACCGAAGCGGAAATGCTTCGCACGCCGAATTTCGGGCGCAAGTCTTTGAATGAAATCAAGGAAGTGTTGACCGGTATGGGGATGCACCTTGGTATGGAAATCACCAATTGGCCCCCTGAGAATATCGACGAATTGTCGAAAAAATTCGAAGACCAGTTCTAAGGTAAAGATAAAAAGGGTGCAGCCTGAACGGGCCGTGCTCCAAAGCGGCTGCTTATAATTAAAAAGATCAGTACGGCGGCCTGACAAAGAAAAACGAAAGGACACATCATGAGACACGGTAAAGGACGCCGTAAACTGAACCGCACCCATTCTCATCGTCAGGCCATGCTTGCGAATATGGCCGCATCCCTGATTGAGCATGAGCAGATCAAAACAACACTTCCGAAGGCGAAAGAACTGCGCCCTGTTGTCGAGCGCCTGATCACGCTGGGCAAACGCGGAGACCTCCATGCACGCCGTCTGGCACGCGCGAAGCTGAATTCGGATGATGCGGTTAAAAAGCTGTTTGATACGATTTCAACGCGCTACGCTGATCGTCAGGGCGGGTATTGCCGTATTCTCAAGGCGGGTTTCCGGTATGGTGATGCGGCACCGATGGCGATTATTGAACTGGTTGATCGTGATACCGATGCAAAGGGTCTCGCTGATCGTGAGCGTGTCGCCGCTGAAGAAGCCGTGATGGAAGACGCTGAATAAGTTTTTGGCATTTATGATGTTTAAAGCCCCTTTCCGGACGCGGGAAGGGGTTTTTATTTTGGAGCAGGCTGTGTGACTGCCGAGCTGGTTTTGCTGAATCTGGCGATTGCATTTGCCGGGGTCGTACAGGCTTCGGCAGGGCTTGGGTTCGCCATGGTTGCCAATCCGCTGCTTGCTCTGATCAATATTACCTATCTGCCGGGGCCGATGCTGTTTGCCAATCTGTTTCTGTCGATGGCAATTCTTTATCGGGAGGGAGCATCACTGGATCGGAAAGAAACGTCGCCTCTGTTGGCGGGTTTGTTGATCGGTACTGTGATAGGCGGGCTTATCCTGACACAAGTCGCTGCTGAAAAACTCGGATTGGTTTTCGGTATGGTGATCCTTCTTGCCGTGGCCTGGAGTATTTTTTCTCCTGCCCTGCCGCTTACAAAGCGAACAATCCTTTACGGTGCCAGCGCAGCGGGGGTGAGTGGCATCGTCGCGGCCATGCACGCGCCGCCCCTGGTCAGCCTTTACCAACGGGAGGATGCGGCGAAGGTCCGTGCGACTTTTGCAGTTGTGTTTGTGGCCGGATGTACGATGGCGCTGGCGGGATTGTGGATATCCGGACGCTTTGGGATGGCGCAAGTTTTTATGGGTTTAAGTCTTTTGCCCGGGATTGCGCTTGGTTTTATTTGCGGGCGGTTTATTGCCATGCGCGTCACGCAACAGCGCGCACGCATCGGTATGTTGACGATTTCGGGTTTGGGCGGTTTGGCTCTGGTCGTGAAATCTCTCTGAGATCTTCCAGTTTACCACTCTTTTCCTATGTCATAAATATTGACTGAAAAGGGAGTGCACCATGAAATCCTTAGCCCTTATTTTATGCCTTTTAGTGATGCCGGTGCTATCGGCCTTTGCGCAACAGGTGCCTGCGGATCAGACGGAAATCAGGCTCTCCTTTGCCCCTGTGGTCAAACGCGCGGCGCCAGCTGTGGTAAATATCTATACCCGCACCCTGGTGACGCGGCGGTTTAATGATCCGGTGTTCGAGATGCTGTTCGGCAGGCGGTTGGGGCCTCGATCACGTGATGAAACGTCTCTTGGGTCCGGCGTTATTGTCCGTGAGGATGGGATTGTTGTTACGAATTCCCATGTGGTTGAGGGTGCGGATGAGATTACGGTCGCTCTGAATGACCGACGGGAGTTTCTGGCCGAATTGCTGTTAATGGACGAACGCAATGATCTTGCCGTACTCAAGGTTGACGCAACGGATCTGCCGGTTCTTGAGTTCAGGGATCCCGATACAATGGAGGTCGGGGATCTTGTCCTGGCGATTGGTAATCCGTTCGGCGTCGGTCAAACTGTGACAAGCGGCATCGTCTCGGCTCAGACACGCACGAATGACGAGGGGCAGGTTTTTATTCAGACCGATGCCGCGATTAACCCAGGGAATTCCGGTGGTGCCCTGGTTGATATGGCGGGGCGGCTGGTGGGGATTAACACACAAATCCTGTCACGTTCAGGCGGCTCTAACGGCATCGGGTTTGCGATACCCGCTGATCTGGCACGGCGGGCGGTTGAATCGGCAGCAACCGGTGCACTGACAATTGCCCGTCCCTGGATCGGTGCGGATGGTCAGCCTGTCACGCAGGAGATTGCCGAAAGCCTCGGTATATTACCGGACGGTGTGATTCTTTCCGATCTGCATCCGCTGAGTCCGCTGGCGGAGGCGGGTTTATCGCCTGGCGATATTGTACTGGATGTGGCAGGCAGACCGGTGCGCGATATGGTGACACTGGGCTACCGTTTCGGGACGGGAAGGTTGGGAGAGAGCGTAGCGGTGGGGTTTTTGCGGGACGGTCAGCGCTATGAGGCTGCTGTAACCCTGATTGCCGCACCCGATGATCCGCCGCGTAACCTGTCAGAAGTGGATGGCAACAATCCGTTGAGCGGTATTGTCATCGCCAATATCAACCCGGCATTGGCACAGGAAGAGGGCTTGGACCCTGCCCTTGAAGGGGTCATTGTCGTGCAGGTCCGGCGCGGTCCGGGGCGTCGTTATGGTATGCGGCCCGGCGACCGCCTTTTGTCGATCAACGGAACACGTATTGAACGGGTGGCAGATGTCGCCGAAGCATTGAATGCGGCGGGGCGATCCTGGCGGATTTCCGTGGACAGAGGCGGGCGCACCTTGCGTCTTGCGGTTGACGGGTGAGTGACCTGTTCGAAGCGGCGGGTCTTGATAAGGGCGCGCCAAGGCCGCTTGCTGACAGGTTGCGGCCTGCATCCTTAAGCGAGGTAATCGGGCAGGGCCATGTGATATCCGCAGATGCGCCGCTGGGCCGGATGATCTCGGCAGGACGCCTCGGTTCGGCAATCCTTTGGGGACCGCCCGGGGTGGGTAAGACGACGATTGCGCGTTTGCTTGCCGGTGAGACCGCGTTGCATTTTGAACAGATCAGCGCGATTTTCTCCGGTGTTGCCGATCTGCGTAAGGTTTTCGATGCGGCAAAGGCACGCCGTTTGACAGGGCAGGGTACGCTGCTGTTCGTTGATGAAATTCACCGTTTTAACCGTGCGCAGCAGGACAGCTTTCTCCCGCATATGGAGAATGGTTCGATCATTCTGATCGGGGCTACAACTGAAAACCCCTCCTTCGAGCTGAACGCGGCACTTTTGTCCAGGGCGCAGGTTCTTGTACTCAAACGCCTTGATGTACAGGATCTGGAGGCGCTGTTGTGCCGGGCGGAGGCAGTGGAACACCGGTTGAATTTAACGCCGCAGGCGCGGGAAAGCCTGTTGGCGATGGCGGACGGGGACGGACGGTATCTTCTGAATCTGGCGGAGGATTTGTTTGCATTGCAGGCGACAGAGCCGCTTGATCCTGCGGCTTTGGCCGATGTGCTGCAAAAGCGCGCGCCGATCTATGATAAAGGGCGCGAGGGGCATTACAACCTGATCTCAGCGCTGCATAAATCCGTGCGCGGTTCCGACCCTGATGCGGCGCTTTACTGGCTGGCGCGGATGTTTGAGGTCGGCGAGGATCCGCTTTATATCGCGCGGCGTGTGGTGCGCATGGCGATTGAGGATATCGGCCTTGCGGATCCGGAGGCGTTGCGCCAGACACTTGCGGCGAAAGAGGCGTATGATTTCCTGGGCTCGCCCGAGGGAGAGCAGGCCATCGCACAGGCGGTGATTTATGTCGCCACCGCGCCGAAATCGAATGCCGCCTATACCGCCTGTAAAGCGGCGATGCGATCCGCAAAGGAAACCGGTTCCCTTGATCCGCCCATGCATATCCTGAATGCGCCGACAACGATGATGAAAGACCTCGGGTACGGGGCGGAATATGCCTATGATCATGATGCGCCGGACGGATTTTCGGGACAGCATTATTTCCCTGAAGGCATGGGGCGCGCGACATTCTATAGTCCGGTGCCGCGCGGCTTTGAACGTGAAATCAAAAAACGTCTGGAATACTGGGCAAAACTGCGCAATGGCCGTCCCGGTTAAGACGTTCTCCGGTCGCTGAGTTAAATGTGAAAGTGCCGGTGTGTCCTGTCAGAGGGGGGCGCTGCGGCGACCGATGCGGCCCTGACTGACAGCGACACCGATCAGGATCAGCACCAGTGCGAGGGCAAGGCGCGGCTCGATTTTTTCACCCAGAAAAACCGCACCGAAAATCGTTGCCCAGACCGGGACCTGATAATTGACCAGCGACAGGAAAGGCGGCCCGGCAGAGGACAGGATTTTAAGCATCAGCATAAGCGCAATCACCGTCGGCCCAATGGCCAGCACGATGATCGCAATACCGCTGACCGGGTCCGGTTGTACAGGCGGACCGTCAAACCATAGCGCAAAAGGCACTGCGAGAATTGCCGCCAGCAGCATGGCCGCGGCAGCAAAAGCGATCGGGTGCGCAGGCGGCGCGCGCTTTATGGTGATGGAGCCTGTCACGTAACAGACTGTCGCGGCAAGGCAGGCCAGTTGTGCAAGGACTTCGATCCCCGCACCGCCCAGTTTCTGTAATGTATCGAATCCGATCAGCACAAGAACACCGATAAAGCCGATGCCAAGACCGAGCATCCCCTGTGACGATATCCGTTCGCCGGGGACCAGAAGATGTGACAATGGCAGGGCCATCAATGGCATGACCGCCATGGCGATGCCGGCTACGCCTGCGGTCACGTAAGTCTGCCCCCAGCTTAACAATGCAAAGGGCAAGGCATTGGAGAGAACGGCAACCCCGAACGCAAATCCCCAGATGCGGCGGCCTTTCGGCAAACCACCGTATAACAGTGAAAGCGGCACCAGTATCAGCGCTGCCAGACCGAGGCGCATCGCCGCAAGGGTCATCGGGGCAAACCCCTCCAGTGCGACCTCCACCAGTGGAAAGGCCCCGCCCCAGATCAGGCCGAGGACTGCAAGGCGGACCCAGTTCCGGCGGTCTCCCCCGTCATTCATAAATGGACGCGCCTTTCCGGAAAGAACACTGTTATAGTCGTAATCTCTCTAGCTACTGCCGGGCGGTCCTACAAGTGCGGGCATCCGCGAAGGTCTTTTCACGGCACAGGCGGTGATGTAATGACCAGTGATGCGACCGGAGATCCTGTTTCCCCTTTTTGCCAGTGCGACCAAGCTGGACGGTGTCGGGCCGAAAACGGCACCGCTATATGAAAAGCTGGGGGTTTCCCGCGTCGTAGATGCGCTGTTTCTGCCGCCTTCGGGTGTTATTGACCGCCGTTTGCGGGACAGTGTTCAGGGCGCTGCCGAAGGGGCAACGGTCACTGTGCGTGTGACGGTCGGGCGGCATTCGGTTCCTGGCCGCAGGGGGGCACCCTACAGGATTACCGTCAATGACGGGGTGCTGGATTTCGTGCTGGTGTTCTTTCACGCACATCCTGAATATCTGATGCGGATTCTCCCTGCCGGTGAAGTGCGCATCGTCAGTGGTAAAATCGAGATATACGATGGCGTCGCACAGATGCCGCATCCGGATATGATCGTTAATCCGGAGGAGGACGACGCACCGGACGGGTTTGAACCGGTTTATCCCGCCACCGCAGGTCTGAATCAGAAGGCGATTGCAAAGGCGCTGCGCTCTGCACTTTCAAAAGCGCCGGACCTTCCTGAATGGCAGGATGCCGCGTGGCTGGAAAAACAGGGCTGGCCTGCCTGGGATGAGGCGGTCCGTGCTCTTCACGCGCCGCAAAGCGCCGGAGACATTGAGGCGGACGCCCCCTCCCGACAGCGGCTGGCCTATGATGAATTGCTGTCACATCAGCTGGCGCTGGCGCTGGTGCGGGCGCGGCGGCGGCGGGCAAAAGGGCGGATTACGCAAGGGGACGGTACGATGCGGCAACGGGTGATTGCCGCGCTTCCTTTTGATCTGACCGGTGCGCAAAAGCGGGCGGCGGGCGAAATTTATGACGATATGGCCGATGAACAGCGTATGTTGCGTTTGCTTCAGGGTGATGTCGGTGCTGGTAAAACTCTGGTGGCACTGCTCGCGATGCTGAACGCGGTTGAAAGCGGAGGGCAGGCCGCATTGATGGCTCCTACGGAAATCCTGGCGCGTCAGCATTTCGCCGGACTGGAACCTTTATGCGAAACGGCGGGTATCCGTCTTACGTTGCTGACCGGGCGCAGTAAGGGTGCGGTGCGCCAGGACCGGCTTGCGGATATTGCGGCGGGGGCGGTGCATATTGTGGTCGGCACCCATGCGCTGTTCCAATCGGATGTCACATTTCATGATCTGCGGCTTGCGGTGGTTGATGAACAGCACCGTTTCGGCGTCAACCAGCGCAATGAACTGGCCGAAAAGGGCGCGGGCACGGATATCCTTGTGATGAGTGCGACGCCGATTCCGCGCACACTGGCGCTGGCGGGATACGGGGATATGGACATTTCGGTCCTTGATGAAAAACCTCCGGGACGCAAACCGATTGAAACGCGAATGATTTCGCTGGCACGTTATGATCAGGTTGTGGAGAGTTTGCGGGCGGCGATTGCTAAGGGTGCCCGGGCCTATTGGATTTGTCCTCTGGTGGAAGAGTCTGATGTTGTGGATCTGGCTGCCGCCGAGGACCGTGCGCGAGCCTTGCGCCGGTCGCTGGGCGAAGACGCGGTTGCGCTGACCCATGGCAGGTTGAAGCCCGCCGAAAAAGACGCGGCCATGGCCGCATTTAAAACCGGACAGGTCAAAGTGCTCGTCGCAACGACAGTGGTTGAGGTCGGTGTTGATGTGCCGGAGGCCACGATCATGGTGATCGAACATGCCGAACGCTTCGGATTGGCGCAGTTGCATCAGTTACGCGGACGTGTGGGCAGGGGCGGGGGCGCATCCAGCTGTGTACTGCTCTATCAGGGACCGCTCGGCGAGACAGCAGCGGCGCGGCTGGCTGTCCTGCGCGAGACAGAGGACGGATTCCGCATTGCCGAAGAAGATCTGAAACTGCGCGGGGCGGGGGATTTGCTCGGTGTGCGGCAGGCGGGTTTGCCGAAAATGCGTCTTGCGGATCTGGCCAAGCATGGCAATCTGCTGGAGGTTGCACGCGATGATGCCCGTCTGATTGTGTCACAGGATGCGGAGTTGAGAACCGGACGGGGGGAGGCACTGAGGGTGTTACTTTATCTGATGGGCCGTGACGATTCGATCCGTTATCTGGGGGCCGCATAATGTGGCGTGTGATTCCTGTGCTAGCTGCACTTTGGTCTATAGGCACCTCACAGGTGTTCGCGTGTGATCTTTCACAATCGTTGCCGAATACCGCCCGGGCTATTGCCGCTCATGACGGTATGTTCCGGGTGTTTGCGATCGGGTCTTCCAGTACAGGCGGGGTTGGGGCCGGCGGTAAAGAGGCCGCTTATCCGCAACAGATTCCTCCGGTTTTGCGCCCTTGGGGTCTGATCCCCGATGTCACCGCGCGCGGGGTCGGCGGGGAAAGGGCCGCCGGTGCCTTGCGCCGTCTGCCGCGAGCGATGGCGCAAACCCGCCCTGATCTGGTGATCTGGCAGGTCGGCACCAATGATGCCAATGCGCGCCTTGATCCTGATGATGTGGCGCGGACCATTCGCAGCGGTGTGGCGCTGATCCGTGCGGCGGAGGCAGATGCGATTCTGGTGGACCCGCAATTTTATCCGCGCATTGCGGGTAAAGCGCATTATGCGCGTATGGCAGAGCGGATTGATGCGGTCGGCGCGGCGCTGTGTATACCGGTGGTTGACCGGTATGAGGCCATGCGCGATTCGGGTCCGGAGGGGCTGCCCTCCTTGCTTGCGAAAGACCGTTTTCATATGTCCCCGCGCGGGCACCGCCTGCTGGCGGAACAGATCGGACAGGAGATACTTTGTGCTCTTGGCCGGTCATGCGGGCGATGACACATGCGGTCTGATGCATATGTGCCGGAAGACTGATATGTCAGGATGAATGTGATGTCTCACCCGCCTGTGTGCGGGGTTTAATCGTCGATTTTATCCCATCCCATCGCCTTGCGCCCGATCCAAAGATAGGCTTTGACGGGCAGAAACCGTAAAGACTTCAGGATAAAAGCAAACCGCCTCGGGAATGCGATTTCGAAGGCCGGTGTTTTCAGACCATTGACCACCCGTTCCGCCGCGTCAGCGGTCTGCATCAGAAACGGCATATCGAAATCATTCACCGATGTGGCGTCGGTTTCCACAAATCCGGGTGAAATCAGTGAGATACGGACACCTGCCGGATGCAGGTCATAGGCAAGTGCCTCGGCCATGTTGATCAGTGCCGCCTTGGTTGCGCCGTAAGCGGCTGCCTTCGGCAACCCGCGGTATCCGGCAACAGACCCGACCAGCGCCAGACAGCCGGATTGCCGCGCAATCATCGCCTGCATCGCCGGAACCAGACCGTTGACAACACCTTGCAGATTTACGTCAAAATGCTTGCGTGCGCCTTCCACGGTCATATCCTGTGCCCGCATGGGCACGTAAACACCGGCATTCAGAACCGCCAGAGCCAATCCTTCGGCCCTGTCAATCCGGTCAACGATCTTTTTCATGGCTACAGGGTCGGTGACATCCCCGGGCACGGCTATGATCCGGCCCGGCCGTTCCACCACCAGTTCCGCAAGCTTGTCACCGCTGCGTGCTGTTGCGTAAACACGCCACCCTTCATCGGCGAGTTTCAAAGTGATGGCCCGTCCGATACCGGCGCTTGCCCCTGTTACCCACGCGGCCCCGTGTTCCGGAAGTGGAATGTAAGTCCGGCCCCATTGCGTCATATGGCAAGGCTCGCCAGCGCACCGCTTCCGCCCTCGACATTATATGTGACCAGTTCGCCCCTTGCATCGAAGGAGCATCCCAGCCAGTTGCCTTGCGCATCATAGGCGATGTCGACGCTATAATCGGCATTGTTGCTTGCGCGCCAGCTTCGGGTCCCGGCGGGAAATCCTGTCAGGGGTTGGACCTCCGTGGTTCCGACCCGCAGAATTTCGCCGGTCTGTGTGCTGATCCAGGGCGTTGTGTTCAACGCCTGTTGCCGCCAATAACTGGTCGGGGCCGCCGTCCCAGTGATAAGATCGGAAAAGCTGGAACCGTCAACCTCCAGCATATTGCCCTTGCGCGTTACATTTACGAATCCGGGGTCCCCGTCATCATTGGCGGTGCCGTTGAGCGTCTGAAGCACACCGTCGCGATAGGTCTCGGTATAGGCCAGTTCATAACGATAAGCGGTAAAGCCGAGGACTTTAACGGCAATATCAATATTCGTACGGGCAATAACCCGGTCGCCGTCACGCTCTATGGACAACTTGTGTGTGCCGATGTCACTGCCGCCACGAAAGAGCTTATAGCTGCGGGTTGCTCTGTCCCGCGACCGTGCGGGCACGGTTGTCAGCAAAAAAGCGGCCCCGGCCGCGATGACATCGCGTCGGTTCGGAGAATACATCATCGGTCTTTCCTTTACATCAGGGTAGTTACGCATGATCCGGTCTATTGGTTCCGAAATTCATGAAAGGCTTGGCGCAAGTATGGCAGCGCATTAAACCGGAAGTCCCTTTACGGAGAAACGAACCATGACGCTTTATAACTCGGTCCCTGAAGCCGTCGGCAACACACCGCTGATCCGCCTGAAAAAGGCTTCTGAAATCACTGGTTGCGACATTTACGGCAAGGCCGAGTTCATGAATCCCGGACAGTCGGTCAAAGACCGTGCCGCCCTGTCGATGATTCGCGATGCGGAAAAGAGCGGTAAGCTGCACCCCGGCGGAACGATTGTCGAGGGGACCGCCGGTAATACGGGTATCGGTCTGGCGCTGATCGGTGCGGCGCTCGGATACCGTTCGGTGATTGTCATTCCAGAGACGCAGACGGACGAGAAAAAAGATATGTTGCGTCTGGCCGGTGCTGAACTGGTCGAGGTTCCGGCGGCTCCGTACAAAAATCCGAACAATTTTGTGCGCTATTCGGAACGCCTGGCCATGCGCCTCAACGAAACAGAGCCGAACGGGGCGGTCTGGGCGAATCAGTTCGATAATGTTGCAAACCGTCAGGCGCATATTGACACGACCGGTCCGGAAATCTGGCAACAGACCGGTGGCAAAGTGGACGGGTTTATTTGTGCGGTCGGATCAGGCGGGACACTGGCCGGTGTTGCCGAGATTCTTCAGCCCAAAGGGGTCAAAATCGGCCTTGCGGATGTTGAAGGCGCGGCAATCTATAACTGGTTTGCCTATGGCGAGTTGAAAGCCGAAGGGTCATCGGTTGCCGAGGGCATCGGACAAGGGCGTATTACCGCAAACCTTGAGGGCCTGAAAGTCGATCACCCCTATCTGATCCCCGACAGCGAGGGGATGCCGGTTGTCTTTGACCTGTTGCGCGAAGAAGGGCTGTGTATGGGGCTTTCTACAGGCGTGAATGTGGCCGGTGCTATGCGTCTTGCGCATGAACTCGGGCCGGGGAAAACCATCGTGACCATTCTATGCGATTACGGCACCCGCTATCAGTCAAAGTTGTTCAATCCGGTGTTTCTAAAGGAAAAGGGGTTGCCATGTCCTGATTGGCTGGAACACCACCGCAAGGACATTCCGTCGGTTTTCGAGGAATAGCCTCTGCAACCGGTTCGCGGGCTGTGTCTCTGGTCTTTGGTTTGTGGGCCGGTTTTCCGTGGACAGGTCAGTCCGTTTTTTTCATCAGCCATAATGAAACGGTCAGAGCACCCCCGCGGCCGGTGTCCCCGGCCGGTATTTCGGTGTAACCTGCGGAGGCAAGGCCGGAAGCACGACCCATCTCTTCAATCTCTTCACGGGCAAAACCCAGCCTGCGATGAGCATGACTCTCGCGCAGTATCTCTGCTTCATGGGGGGCAAAATCAACGATTAGCAGCGGATTTCCGGTTGAGAGTACCCGGGCGGCTTCGGCAATCGCCTGGGACGGTTCGACCAGAAAATGCAGAACCTGATGCAGGATCACCCCATCGGCGCTTTGTTCTTCTTCGGGCAGAGCAAGAATATCGCCCTGGTGCAGTTCGGCCTGCACCAGTCCGGCAGCGGCAAGCCGTGCCCGTGCGAGCGCCAGCATCGGCTGACTGACATCATATCCGATGGCTGTCTCATACCGGTCGGCAAAAAGCTCAAGCATCCGGCCTGTTCCGGCCCCGAGGTCCATCAGCCGCGTGAATGTCCCGGCTGTGGGCACAAACATCTCCCGCGCGGCCGCTTCGACCGCCGCTTCCGGTGCGTGCATCGAACGCAATTCGTCCCAGTGAGCGGCATTTTCCTGAAAATATGCGTCCGCAAGACTGGCACGCTTCGCGCGGATCCGTTCCAGACGCTCGCGGTCCCTGTCCAGAACAGCATCGCCGGTTTCCAGAGCGTCAAGGGCAAAGCGTGCAAGTCTTGCCGGAAACCCTGTACGCGTCAGGCGGAAAAACGCCCAGCTGCCCTCCCGCCGCCGTTCGATCAGACCGGCTTCGGTCATAAGCTTCAGATGCCGGGAAATCCGCGGCTGGCTTTGCGCCAGCACCTGTGTCAGTTCACTGACCGCCAGTTCATCACGTGACAGCGCATGCAAAATCCGCAGGCGGGTTTCCTCGCCCGCGCCGCGCAATGCGTCCAGTACAAGCTCCAGTGTTTCACCCGTGTCCATAACGCCGGTATGCCTCAGCATTTCCGCAGGTTGCAAGCAATCCGCGATGAAAAAGCAACGATTATGACTTCACGTGACAAAATCGAATTGTTTATCTGTATTTCAGGATAAATTTGCTAACCTCGCGTCAAAAGGGGCGTAGGTTGCGTTTATGACTGATTCAATTTTTTCTCTATTTTCGAAACCGTTGGTCGGCTTTGCGTGTGCGACGTCTATCATATTAAGCGGGTGTGCCGGAAATACCGTACCGGATCAGGCGAGCGATCCGCTTGAGAGTTTCAACCGTGTCACGCACAGTATTAACAAAGGTGTTGATACGGCGGTTTTACGGCCTTTGTCCAAGGGCTACGGAACAGTGATTCCAGAAACTGTTAAGCACGTGATCAACAACGAGGTCCGTTATGTGCAACTGCCTCTGACATTCGTAAATAGCGTGCTGCAGGGCAATATCGAACGGGCAGGGGATACCGCCGTACGGTTTTTTGTCAATTCGACACTGGGCGGGCTTGGGACGCTGGACCCAGCGACGGAAATCGGTATTCCCGAACATGAGGAAGATTTTGGACAGACCCTCGCGGTCTGGGGTGTAGGGTCCGGCCCTTATGTTGAGTTGCCGCTGCTCGGGCCTTCAACAATCCGTGATATGGTTTCATTGGCGGGGGATGCTGCACTTAATCCGACGACATATATCGGGCAGGGTACTGCAGCCACTATTGCAAAGGCGGCGGAGACACCGGTGCGCATCGTTGATACCCGTCACCGGTTCAGCGATCTGATCGATGGTGCCCTGTACGAAAGCGATGACAGTTACACGATTGTCAGAAATACGTACCTTCAGCGCCGCAGGAATGCCATATTGAATGGTCAGATTGATGCAGATACATTACCGGATTTCGATAATGAAAATCCGTTTTAGACGGATTTGACGTCGCAATATCAGAGGATCAGGAATGAGGTTCGCCTTGAAGCGCCGTAATTTTATCACTTTTACCGGAGCGTTTGCCCTGTCCGCCGTAATGGGCGCTCACAGCGCGTTTGCGGTCACGACCTCAGAGGCGCGTGCCCTGGTTGAAAATGTCGCTTTGCAGCTTCTTACGCTGGTCAAACAGCCCGGGTCGCCGCAATCAAAAACCGGTCAGCTGAAATCCATCATGTCGCAGAACGTGGATATGCGTCAGGTCGCGGGTGCTGCTCTCGGGCGGTATGCGCGCGGCACCAGTCCGGCACAGCGTGACCGGTATGTCATCGCGTATCAGGATTATGTCGCACGGGTTTATACCAGCCGTTTTTCCCAATACAGCGGTGAGACCATTTCCATCAATGGTGCCCAGGATTTCGGGCGTAAGGGCGTGGTTGTTGACAGCTCTGTCGATTCCGGCGGTCAGGTCATCAATATCAAGTGGCAGGTTCGTGACAACCGCAATGGTAAGCCGAAAATCAATGATATTATTGTTGAAGGGCTGTCTATGATTTCCAGTCAGCAGGCCGAATTTACCCAGATGATTCAGGATCTGGATGGTGATGTGGATGCCTTCATCACGCGTCTTCAGACGTTGTAATCACACGGCTGATCGTGACTTTACACTTGCCGTAGCGCCTTTCATCAACTGTTGAAAGGCGTTTTTCCGTTGCGGGTGTCTCGTCCGTATGGGTTTCGTGAATGATGACGGCCCCGGGTGCCAGCCATCCGCCATCCAGAGCCGAAAGGACCGCGTCATCCCCGAGGCCCTTATGATAGGGCGGGTCCAGAAACAGAAAGCCGAAGCCCCCGCTGCGGTTCGGCCCGAGCCGTGTTGCATCGCGGCGGTAGATTTTCGTCTCGCCTATTACATCAAAGGCTTCGATATTGCGGCGCAGCAGGGCGCGGGCCTCTGCCCCCTCATCAACAAATTGCACCCGTGCCGCGCCGCGTGACAATGCCTCCAGCCCCATGGCACCGGTTCCGGCAAACAGATCAAGCACCCGTGCGCCGTTCAGATCAGGATACCCCCCGTGCGCCAGCAGGTTGAACACCGCTTCGCGTAACCGGTCGGAGGACGGGCGCAGCCGCGCAATGCCTCCATCCCCCTCCGGCGCCGCAATCATACGGCCTTTGAAACGTCCACCGACAATTCTCACAATACGGCATCCAGCGCGCTGATCAGGCGCATCACATCTTCCGTGCGGGTGTAATGGGTCATGGAGGCGCGCATCACGCCGATATCCGCGTCAAGCCCGAGGGCCTCAACAAGCCGCCGCGCGTAAAAATCGTTGGCACCGGTGATAAAGCCCTGTTCCCCGAGATGCTTTTCCAGATCGGGGGGCAGGATTTTGGAGGGCATGAATGCAACGGTCGGCGCGCGGCGGGTGCTGACTTCAGCGGGACCGATGAGACGCACGTTCGGATGTCCGTCCAGAAAGTCGAGTAATGGCGCTGTCACAGCCTGTTCCTGTGCGCGCCAGAGGGCAGAGACGGTCCGCACCTGTCCATGCAGGTCATTGCTGTCCACGCCGTGATGAGCGGCCAGCGCCTCAATATAGTTCAGGGTTCCGATGGTTGCGGCAACCTGGGCATGATCCGGCCCCGCCGGATTGAGTTTGGCGGCGGGGGAACCGGCATTGAAGTAATGGGACTGGTTTTCCAGCCGCTCCATCAGTGGTGTGCGGACTGTCATCAGGCCCTGATGTACACCGTAGACCTTGTAAAGACTGAACATATAAACATCTGCGCCGAGGTCATTCATGTCGCAGATTTCGTGAGGAGCCCAGGATACACCGTCCACGACACTCCACGCACCCGCCTCCCGTGCCGCTGCGGTCAGGTCGGCAACAGGGTTTTCCTCACCTGCCAGATTCGAGCAATGGGTGAACGTTACCAGTTTCGTTTTATCATTCAGCAAGGCATGGAAATCCGCAGGGTCAAGACGCCCCGATACCGGATCAACCTTCCATTCCCGTAAGGTCAGGTCGAGTGCATGGGCCATCCGCCGCCAGACACCGGAATTGGCCTCGTGGTCCTGATCTGTGACGATGATTTCCTCGCCCGAGTTGAGTAACGGGCGGAATGCGTGCGCCAGCGTATATGTGTTGGCCGAGGTGGACGGCCCGAACACGATCTCTTCCGGCGTTACGCCCAGTGCTTCGGCCCAGCGGGTTCGCGCCAGGTCCATGGCATCACCAAGCACACCGCTGGGACCGGCGCCATAGGGCTGAACTTTTGTGCGATAGAAACCGGACAGAGCGTCAATCGTTTGTAATGCGGGAAAAGACCCTCCGGCATTTTCGAAATGGGTCCAGCCATCCGCTTCGGGCGCGGTAAAGGCAGGGAATTGTGCGCGAACGAAATCAAGGTCAAGTGCGGTGGCGTCCATCGGTATCTGTCCTGAAATAACTTTACGTTTTACTGCCACGATAATCGCCAAAGAAAAAGGGGCTGTGCAATGCACAACCCCTGCAGGATGGTCGGAATCCGACCGAATGGTGTCAGCAGATGGCAGCTCCGGTTAAGAAGCGCTCCGCCGTCATCATTCCTTTGGCCTGACCGACCTTATTCCCACTGGACATTGGATCACCTCCTTTCACTGATTTCCGATAAAAGGAGCGTGACTCAGGACGAATCGCATTGCAAGTGCGGAACAAAGGATAAGGACACTATGTCATACCCCGAACTCGATATGCTCATCGACGGCGCATGGACCAAAGGCTCCGGCGCGCCGATGGACGTTATCAACCCCGCCACCGAAGAGGTTCTCGGTTCTCTGCCGACCGCAACGGATGCCGATCTTGACGCGGCGGTCGAAGCCAGCCAGCGGGGATTTGATGCATGGAGCGCCATGACCGCGCTCGAGCGTCAGAAGATCATGGAAAAAGCGGCACGCTACATCGAGGACAATGTGGACCGGATTGCCCGAGATTGTACTTTGGAGCAGGGTAAGCCGGTGCTGGAATCAAAGCTGGAGCTTGGCTTTGTTGTCGATGCTATCCGCTGGTACGCCGAGGAGGGCAAACGTGCCTATGGCCGCCTTATTCCCTCACGCTTTCCCGGCACACGCCTGATTGCCACCAAGGAACCCGTCGGCCCGACCTGTGCCTTTGTTGCTTGGAACTTCCCCGGCGTGAATGTGATCCGCAAAATTGCCGGAGCGCTGGGTGCCGGATGTTCGATCGTCATCAAGCCTTCCGAGGAAACCCCTGCCACTGCAATTGCCCTTGCCCGCGCGTTTCAGGAGGCAGGCGTGCCGGATGGTACCGTAAATGTCGTCTTCGGGGACCCGGCGGCGGTCTCCAGCCGGGTTCTGGCCTCGGATATTCCGCGTAAAATGTCCTTTACCGGTTCAACCGCTATCGGAAAGCTGCTCGCGAGGCAGGCATCGGAGACGCTGAAACGCTGCACGATGGAGCTTGGCGGTCATGCGCCGGTTCTGGTGTTCGATGATGCAGATGTCGGCACGGCGGCAAAGGTGGCCGCCGCAGCAAAGTTCCGCAATGCCGGACAGGTCTGTATCTCGCCGACGCGCTTTTATGTGCAGGAAAGCGTCTATGGCGATTTCGTCGATGCCTTTGAAGCGGCAACCAAGGCCATTAAGGTCGGTAACGGTCTGGAAGAGGGGGTTCAGATGGGACCGCTGGTTGCGGATCGCCGCCTGCCTGTAATGCAGGGTTTTGTTGATGATGCCGTCTCGCGCGGGGCCACTCTGGTCACGGGCGGCAAGCGCATCGGCAATCAGGGTTATTTTTATGAACCGACTTTGATGAAAGACGTGCCGGAAGACGCGGCGATCATGAATGATGAGCCCTTCGGCCCCGTTGTGCCTGTTGCCTCTTTCGGCACGGAAGAGGAGGTCATCGGCCGCGCCAATAAAGTTAAGGTCGGGTTGGCCTCTTATGCCTTTACCGGCGACGGCGAGCGGGCGAACCGCCTTGGGCGGAAGTTGAATGCCGGTCTTGTCGGTATCAATTCCATGAGTGTTTCAACACCTGAAACCCCCTTCGGTGGTGTGGATGAAAGCGGCTACGGTTCAGAAGGCGGTGTCGAGGGACTGGACGCGTTCCTGCGCACTAAACTGGTCAGCGAAACCGGTGTTTAAGGCGGTTGCCCTTTCACTGTTGCGGTCCCGGGCTGTCAAGTTGCCGCC
>CALFWP010000142.1 GCA_937927905.1 uncultured Neomegalonema sp. | reverse complement strand
GGGGTTTGCACCATCACGCCCGCGGCAACAGACCCCGGTGCAACGACATCTTCGGAAGGTGCGCGGGTATCCTGAATCTTTTGCAGCATAGCTTTTGCTGCCTCATCACCGGGATAAGTGTCCGCATTCCAGACAGCGTAGATTCCCTTGAAGCGGGCATGGGCATTGCCGACATTCTCGATATCCAGAGCCAGCCCGCGCGTATCCGCACCTACCGTGTGCAATGTCGCACTGCGATCCGCTTCTCCGACCTGGCCGTAAACAACCACTCCGATCCGGAATTTGAAATTCAGTCCGTCGGCGGTATCCGAAGACTTGTTCTCATTCAAAAAAATGACTGCGCGGTGTTCACCCTGTTCCGGTTCCACTTGCGGGCGGATGGCAAAACGCATTGTCCGTCGACCTTGTGCCGGTATTTTTACCCGGGTCGGATTGATGGCGATCCATTGATCAAGAGATTGCTCATCAGGTGGCAGGATGCGTAACTGATTGTTTTCATCAAGATCGAAATTGGCAAGGTCAACGCCTACCTCGACTTCCTTATCCGCATTATTGACGATTTCCAGCGTCTGCGTTTTGCGCTTGTTGTCGATATTCAGCTCAAACCGTGCCGGTGATACTGCAATTTCCAGTGCGTTGGCGGGTGGTGTAACTGTGGCGCCCAGCCCGAGTGATATAGCCAATACCGGTAGCAAATGCCGCATTGAAAGACCTCCGAAAATACCAGCAGGGATGCGTAATCCGGGAATCGGCGCATCCGTATTGCGTATGATTATCGGCGATCAGCGTAAATATGGTTTAAATTAGCCAAAATAATTACGTAAATTGTATATGTTATTTTGTGAAGCATAAAAAATGCTGCTTTGAAATACAAAGCAGCATTAAGTAAAAGTAAATTTTAATTTTTGCGATTAAATCGCTGTGACTGTGATTGTGAAGAGGTCGGCCTTCGTGTACGTGCCCGGCTCTGTCGCATCGCTCAGGTCAAGTGGCACCACAACTGAAATCGGTGTTGCCGCCGCGCCGAGGCCCAGGCCACTCGTGACGTCTTCTGTCGTTGCACCTGAAGCGAGCGTAACGCCGCTTGCGTCAATGAAAGCGGTTCCGTTGAGCAGACGGGGGTCGGACGCTTCCGCGACTGTAACCCGTGCGCCACTGCTTACGAGTGCGCGGAATGCGCAGACATTGTTCAGGTTCAGATCCACGGACGAGTCAAAGCCCGTAACCGTTGCGCTGGCATCTGCACCGAGATCCGATACCAGTGTGGATGTCGATGTCGCACCGAGGCCAACTGCTGCACCGCCCAGAGCGGCTTCAAGGCCTGATGCGGATACGTTTACATTAACAGAGTCGAAGCAGCTCAGTACGATGATGGAAGGCAGCTCAACATCGATGTCTGTGCTGAGTGAAGCAGCATGTGCGCCAGTAGCAGACGTGGCGAGAACAGCAGCCGCAGCAACAGATTTGATGAATTTAGTCATTTCAATATGTCCCCTTGTTTGACGTTAAGGAAATTTCCTCTACGTCGGATTGTAAGTTAACCTGGGGCTATGAAGTTCTGGTAAATCCGTCTAAAATACGAATATTTTTTAATATAAAATTTTCAAAATCAGTCAAATGCAGCATTTTTCATAGATTAAATAATTTCAATAATGATGTATATTATTTATTATTATTGTATTTATTTCGTAAATAATTTGATTGGCGATTTTTTTTGGGTTGTTTTTTAATTTACGGAGGTGGCGTCGGATGATTACCGGGCAATTGATACAGTTGATATCAGTGACCGGCCCGACATTCGCGCAATCGCTCCATGGGCGGCAAAGGTTATGTGTGCCGATCATATTTCCAGCCGGATATTCAAAATTTTGCCAAGAATAACCGGCATTCAATGTACACGTCCGGCGGCGTATACCGTCAGCTACAGGTTAAATCTGTCACAACCCGACCCGAAGGATTGTCTGCTATGTTCCGCCCTTTTGTTATTGTGATTGCCGCTGCGTTTCTGGTTCAGCCTGCTTTTGCGGGAGATGATAAAGGGCGCATTGTTATGACCGGAACCGCAGGGATCAGTGCAGTGCCTGACGAGGCGGTTGTTTCCGCAGGCGTTCAGACCAAAGGCGATACGGCGAGAGAGGCGTTATCGGACAATACCGGACGCATGAAACAGGTTTTTGCGGCATTGTCGGATCTTGGCATTGATCCACGTGATATCTCCACTTCAAGTTTCAATATTTCGCCCCATTGGGAGCATGGCTCGTCAGGGTCGCGTCAGCGCGGATACCAGGTCAGCAATCAGGTGACAGTGCGCTTACGTAATGTCAATGCGGTCGGAGAGGTATTGGATACGCTGGTTACGGCCGGGGCGAACCAGGCGGGCGGTGTGAGGTTTATCGTAAAGAACCGTGACAGTCTGCTCGACAGTGCCCGTGTTGAGGCTGTCAGCAAAGCAAAGGCCCGCGCCGTACTTTATGCGCAGGCCGCAGGTGTCAGGCTTGGTGATGTGATCCGGATAACCGAAGGCGGTACACAGGGCGGCCCTCAGCCGGTTTTTGAGGCCCGTGCCGCGTCCTTTCAGGCGGTGCCGGTTTCCGCCGGTGAACAGGATCTGTCTGTTTCGGTTACGGTAACCTGGGCATTAAAACAGTAACACCGACAGTTCCGCTCATATCCGGAACTTTCGGTGTTACCGGATCAGTTCAAATTCAGCTTTCTCTTGTCGATTTTTGCACCGGCCTGCTCGAAAAGTCCGATGACTTCATCCGTTAGAAATCCTGTGCCTTTTGCAATCTGCGGCAGGGTAAATGAACTGCCGGTATTGACCTCAACCACGGTGGGGCCGTCCGCTGTAATAGCGATGTCAAGGGATTGATATCCCACCGGTACGTAAAGGCTGCCTGTCTGCTCGATCACCTCACGCACCTTATCCCACATCGGTATTGATCGTCCGGTCAATGTTGCGCCTGTATCGGGGTGATGCGTTAACTCTTCGGTTTGCGGGCCCTTGCCGCGCACGACCCGTCCGATCATACCGGTTTGCTCGTCCACATCCGCAACCAGATTACCGGCCCGCCAGAAATTATCCGCGATGTTTTCGCCGGTCGGAATTTTCAAAACAGTGTACGGGGTATGGACTTTGCCGTTGATGACAAAGCTGACCGCGCGGATGGTCGCAATGCGTGGCCCCATCATTGCCCGGATATCCGGATGATGGACGAGCTCTTCCTGTAGCAGATATGCTCCGTCTGCGGATTGCAGCGTCGAGTAAACACCGTCTATGTCCATATCACCGGCACCGGCAACATTGTAACGGTTGTCCCCGAGAGGAACGATGCGTGTGGCACCCTCACTGCCGACGCCGCCGTTTATCTTGGCAAACAGCGGCTCTGTCCGTGCTGCCATGAAATTTTTGAATTCTGATGCGTCGGTGAAATGAGGTGTTTTACCGTAACTGCGCGCACTGCCGCCTGTGACAGCAACCGTGCGGGTTGTCTGAATGTCCGCCTCGCGCAACATCACTTCCGCAATCCATTTATCCTCTGTCGTGGCATCCCATTTCCGGTCCGAGCACATATAACATAGCGGCCAGTGGAGCCTGTCCGACAAAAACCGCATCCGTTGATCATTGTCTGGGTAAAGGTCACGGTCATAGAGGCGGTAATCCACATATTCGGCAAATGTGAGCCTGCCGGGACCGCGTGCAACCGGCAGAAAGTCACGGACCATTTTGAAGGGATGCAACTTCGCGGCTCCTGTTCCGGCCTTCAGAATATCCATGGAATTTTTTCTTGCCCGGCTTTGCTGTATGTCCTGGGCATGTAGGGCGGTTGCATCGGTCATTTTCGTCAGTCTCCGATAAAAAACATTGTGAAAACGTGTCGTAAAATGGTTAAGGATTTCTGTTTACATGAGCTTATCGGAGGGGTGCAGCTATGCATTTCGGCCTGACAGAAGAACAGGAGATGATCGTCTCCACCGTGCGCCGTTTTGTTGAGGAGGAGATTTATCCCCACGAGGAAACGGTCGAGCGCACCGGTGATGTTCCGGAAGACGTGGCCGGGCGCATTAAACAGAAAACCATGGAGCTGGGATTTTACGCCTGTAACTTTCCTGAAGAGGTGGGCGGTGCAGGGCTGTCGCATCTGGAGTTTGCGCTGGTAGAGCGTGAACTCGGGCGCGGATCAATGGCGCTAACACATTTTTTCGGCCGCCCGCAGAATATCCTGATGGCCTGTGAGGGTGAACAGCGGGAGCGGTATCTGTTGCCTGCCGTAAGGGGCGAACGCATGGATGCGCTGGCGATGACCGAACCCGATGCGGGTAGCGATGTGCGTGGTATGAAATGTATGGCACGGCGTGATGGCGGTGACTGGGTTGTCAATGGCACAAAGCACTTTATCTCCGGCGCTGATCATGCCGACTTTATCATCGTCTTTATCGCAACCGGCGAAGATGACACGCCGAAAGGCCCGAAAAAACGGATTACGGCTTTTCTGGTGGATCGCGGCACACTGGGTTTCGAGATTGCGCTGGGATACGAGAGCGTATCCCATCGCGGTTACAAGAATATGATCCTGCGCTTTGACAATTGCCGTCTGCCTGATGCCCAGGTGCTGGGCGAAGTGGATGGCGGTTTTGCGGTGATGAACGAGTGGCTCTATGCCACGCGCATAACGGTTGCGGCGATGGCCGTCGGTCGCGCACGCCGCGTGTTTGACTACGCCTTGAATTATGCTGCGGAACGTAAACAATTCGGGCAGCAGATCGGCAAATTTCAGGGAGTGTCGTTCAAGCTGGCTGATATGATTACCGAAATTGATGCGGCGGATTGGCTAACGCTGTCCTCTGCGTGGCGATTGGATCAGGGCCTGCCGGCAAACCGTGAAATCGCCGGAGCCAAGCTCTATGCGTCCGAGATGCTGGCACGGGTCACCGATGAGGCGATTGCGGTGTATGGTGGTATGGGTCTTATGAATGATTTGCCGCTGGAACGGTTCTGGCGTGATGCCCGGGTCGAGCGGATTTGGGACGGAACCTCGGAAATTCAGCGCCATATCATCAGCCGCGAATTGTTGCGGCCATTGGGGGCGTGAGTGTACCGGAATAGTCTTATCTGCTTCAGGGTCAAAGCTGTGAAGAATGCGACCGCAAATGACCCCTGATCTGTCTCGTCTGCTACGTCCGAAATCCGTAGCCGTGTTCGGCGGCACATGGGCGGCGAATGTTGTTGAACAGCTGCTGAAGGCCGGTTTTGAGGGCAGTATCTGGCCGGTACATCCGAAGCGCGATACGGTTCATGGTATCAAGGCCTATGTATCGGCTGATGCATTGCCTGCTGTGCCGGATGCGGCCTGGATCGGTGTCAACAGAGATGCCACGATTGATCTCGTCCGGCACTTAAGCGTTGCCGGAGCGGGGGGCGCGGTGTGCTTTGCTTCCGGTTTCAGCGAAACGGATGACGGCGCTGGCCGCAACGCGGCGCTGATGGAAGCCGCAGGAGATATGCCGGTGATCGGGCCGAATTGCTATGGCGCGCTGAATTATCTTGATGGCGCGACACTCTGGCCGGATCAGCATGGCGGGGCGCGTGTGGACAGAGGGGTAGCGATCCTCACGCAATCCTCGAATATGGCAATTAATCTGTCGATGCAGGGGCGCGGTTTGCCCGTTGCTTACATGCTGACCGCAGGCAATCAGGCGCAAATCGGACTGGCGCAAATGGCAGAGGCCCTGCTGGATGATAATCGGGTAACGGCGATCGGCCTGCATATCGAGGGTGTGGGTGATCCGGCGGCCTTTGAAAATCTGGCTGCCCGCGCCCGTGAACGCCGGGTGCCGGTTGTTGCAATAAAAGTCGGCGCATCGGAACAGGCACAGGCGGCCACTGTCTCGCATACTGCATCGCTGGCCGGATCGGACGCCGGAAGTCGCGCGTTTTTCCGGCGCCTCGGCATTCCTCTGTTGCCTGGTATTCCTGATCTTGTCGAGACATTGAAGCTGCTACACGTCCATGGTGCCTTGTCGGGCCGTGATATCCTGTCGATGAGCTGTTCGGGCGGGGAAGCCTCGCTTGTGGCCGATACCGCCATGTCCTTTAACCTGCGTTTTCGCGCCTATAAATCCGCTGAAAAGACGGCGGTGTCAAAGACATTGAATCCGATGGTTACGGTGGCGAATCCGCTGGATTACCATACGTTTATCTGGGGGGATGAAGCGGCTCTGACCGGGACATTCTCTGCGGCAATGGTCCCCGGTTTTGACCTCTCAATGCTGATCCTGGATTTTCCGCGTGCAGACCGGTGCAGTCATGAAACCTGGGAACCGGCAGTGGCGGGCATCATCGCGGCCCAGAAAAAGGTCAATGCACGCTGCGCTGTTGTGGCCTCATTGCCTGAACTGATGCCCGAGGACCGGTCGGTACAATTCATGGAAGCAGGTCTTGCCCCGCTTTGCGGGATTGAACAGGCGCTGAACGCTGCGGATGCCTCGGCTGCAATAGGCGAAGCCTGGGCGCAAAGCTCTGCGCCGTCGTTGCTGAAAATGGCTCTGCAGGGAACAGGTGCCATCCATGACTGGACGGAAGCGCAAAGCAAAGCCGCACTTACGGAATACGGACTGAAAAGTCCGGACGGTGCGTTTGCCGCAGATGCCGGTGCCGCCGCAACGGAAGCTGCACGTCTGGGCTATCCTGTGGCGGTTAAAGCGGTGGGCATTGCCCATAAGACCGAGTCAGGCGGGGTCGTGCTGAACCTCAATGACCGCGGGGCGGTTGCTATGGCGGCGACTGAAATGCTGCGCCAATGCGAGGGTGTGCTTGTTGAAAAAATGGTGCCTGATCCGCTGGTGGAACTGATTATCGGCGTGACCCGTGACCCGGTTTACGGTTTGATGCTGACGATCGGTGCGGGCGGCATATTGACCGAGCTGTTGCAGGACAGTGCGACGCTTTTGCTGCCGGTATCGGATGAAGATGTTCGGACGGCACTTGGCGAGCTCAGAATCTCGAAACTGCTTACGGGGTATCGGGGTAAGCCCGCCGCTGATCTTGATGCGGTGATCGGGGCGGTGCAGGCCGTGGCAGGCTTTGCCGAAGCCCACGTTAATCGCCTTGAAGAGCTTGACGTAAACCCGCTGATTGCGTGCAAAGAGGGCGCATATGCCGCCGATGCTTTGATAAGGATAAAAGCTGATGACTGACTCTCCCGTCCGTATCCGCCGTGAGGGTGGTATTCTTGAAGTGACGCTGGACCGGCCTAAAGCCAATGCAATCGACCTCCAAACTTCGCGTGTCATGGGAGAGACTTTTGCGGCATTCCGTGATGACAATGAACTGCGGGTGGCGATCATAACAGGTGCTGGAGAGAAGTTTTTTTGCCCCGGTTGGGATTTGAAGGCGGCAGCGGATGGCGATGCCGTGGATGGGGATTACGGTGTCGGCGGTTTTGGCGGATTACAGGAGTTGCGGGGACTGAATAAACCTGTGATTGCTGCCGTAAACGGGATTTGCTGTGGCGGCGGGCTGGAGCTGGCGTTGTCGGCAGATATCATTCTTGCGGCGGATCATGCCAGCTTTGCCCTGCCGGAAATCCGCTCGGGCACGTTGGCGGATGCGGCGACGGTCAAGCTGCCCAAACGTATTCCCTATCATATCGCCATGGAGATGCTGTTTACGGGCCGCTGGCTGGAGGCGGAGGAGGCCGCGCGGTGGGGGTTTGTGAACCGGATACATGCTGCTGATACGCTGATGGATGAAGCATGGACGCTTGCGCGCCTGCTCGAAAGCGGTCCGCCGCTGGTTTATGCGGCAATTAAGGAAACCGTGCGGGAAGCGGAAGATTTAAAATTTCAGGACGCCATGAACCGCATTACGAAGCGTCAACTCGCAACCGTTGATATCCTTTACGGGTCCGAAGATAATCTGGAGGGAGCAAAAGCCTTTGCGGAAAAGCGTGATCCGGTCTGGAAAGGTCGTTGACCCGGGGCGGCTCTTGTGCCGGACGGGGTGAAAACCGCCATGGATTTTCACTGAAATCGCTGTTATTGCCTCTTAAAAGACCAAACCTGTACGCTGTGATGCTTGCGTCAGGCCGAAGGATGCGTAATGTCCGCGTCTAATAGACACAATGCTCTTATTTTCCGGAGGCTCAATTGGCCGATAGCGACTCTTTTGTTCAGGAAGTCACTGAAGAGGTCCGCCGTGATGCGATGTATGCGGCATGGCGGAAATACGGTCCTTTTGTGATCGGAGGTATTGCGCTGATCGTCCTTGGCACTGCCGCGCAATCCTGGTGGAAAAATGATAAGATAGAATCCATGAGAGAAGCCGGCGGCGCATTGATAGAGGCGCAGAACGTCGAGGATTCAGCCGAGGCCGCCGAAGCTTTTCTGGCATTGTCGGATAACAGCCAAGGTGATTACGCCGCGATTGCCGGTCTGCGCGCTGCTGCCGCTTTCGGCGCATCCGGTGATGTGGATCGTGCCGTAGAGCAGTACCGGACGGTTGCGGCCATGTCCGGTGTTGATGAACGCTTCACCGGTCTTGCCAGGTTGCGCATGATCATGATCCGCGCCGATCTGATGGACCCTTCAGAAATGATGGATGAACTCAAACCTTTAACGGCGGCCGGGCAGCCATGGCGTTCGCTGGCACTGGAGTTTATGGCGGCGGCCCATGTCCGTAACGGTGATAATGAGGCTGCAGCGGATGTCTTTCGCACACTCGCCGCCGATGCGCAAACAACACCGGCGGTACAGGCCAGAGCGCAGGAGATGATTTCGGCGCTGGGCGGTGCGGCAGGTGATGACGGGAAAAGTGATAATGGACCCGGAACTGATGAAGGCATTGATCAATGATGACATTCGTCACCCGCTCTGCTCTGCGCGCTTTGGCGCTGTCATCTGTTGTTCTAATGTCCGGCTGCGAAGCTCTGAATTTTTTCTCTGACGACGAGGAAAAGCTCAGCGGTACGCGCATTTCATTAAGCGACAGCGGATCTGCGAATGCGCTTGCCGCTGATGCAGGAGCGGTGCGGGTGTCGATACCTCGCGCTACAGCAAATGCAGATTGGCCGCAACTGAACGGCAATGCGGCACGTTCAATCGGCCATGTGCAAACCGCTGACACGCTTGCGCTGGTCTGGACCGCAGATGCAGGTGCGGGCAGTGGTTCAAGCGGACGAATTGTGTCCTCGCCGGTGGTTGCCGGTGGACTGGTTTATACATTGGATGCCGGTGCGACTGTGTCCGCATTCAATGCGCAAAGCGGTGCAGAGATCTGGCGCTCCGACCTGACACCGGAGGGTGAAGATGCTTTTGACGGGTTCGGCGGCGGTCTCGCATATGATGGTGGCAGACTGTACGTCTCAAACGGTTTCGGCAATCTTCATGCACTCTCTGCTGTCTCAGGTTCAGTGGAATGGACTGCAACACTTGGCGCGCCCAGCCGTTCTGCACCTGCCGTAGCCGAAGGACGGGTTTTTGCAGTGACCCGTAACAACCGTGTGATTGCTGCTGATGCAGGGACGGGCGAGGTTTTGTGGTCGGAGCAGGCGCTTGAACAAAGTGCGGGTGTTCTTGGCGGGGCGGCACCCGCTGCTTTCGGCCCGGTTGTTGTTGCGCCGTTTTCTTCGGGTGAGTTGAATGCCTATGTTGCCGCATCCGGACGTGTCGGTTGGGTGGATGATCTGACAGGAACACGCAATGCAACCGCACTTTCGGTTTTGAACGACGTGTCGAGTGATCCGGTGATCGTGGATGGAACCGTTTATGCGGCCAGTCAGTCGGGGCGGTTTGCAGCGGTAGACCTGCGCACGGGAGAGCGGCTCTGGACCCGTAATGCGGGCGGGTTGCAGGCACCTTATGTGGCCGGAAACACTGTGTTCTTCGTGTCTGGGGAGGGCAGATTGTTAGCATTTGAAAAAGATACCGGCAATGTGATCTGGGCACGTGAGCTTGGGGGGTTTCGCGACGCTGAGAGTCGCGAAAGACCCATTACCTGGGCAGGGCCGGTTCTAGCGGGCGGAAGGCTGTTGCTGACCTCTGACCTGGGCAAGATTGTTGCCATTGAGCCTCTGAACGGAAACCCTGCCGGTGAGGTTGATCTGCCGGGTGGTGCAAAAAATGCACCTGTTGTCGCGGGTGGAACGGTCTATGTGCTGACCGATGATGCAACGTTGGCGGCGTACCGCTAAACAGCGGAATTAAACTGATATCCTGAAAGGCCGGACCGATGACGTTCACACTTGCGATTATCGGACGTCCGAATGTCGGGAAATCAACGTTATTCAATCGCCTTGTGGGGAAACGTCTGGCGCTGGTCGATGACCGTCCTGGCGTAACACGTGATTTGCGTGAGGGTGAGGGCCGTCTGGGGCCTTTGCGCTTTACTGTTGTTGATACAGCGGGCCTGGAAGAGGCCACGGATGACTCCCTGCAGGGACGGATGCGCCGCCTGACCGAACGTGCCGTGGATGCGGCCGATATATGTCTTTTCATGATTGACGCCCGGGCCGGTATAACCGCTGCGGATAAAGGCTTTGCCGAGCTTTTGCGTAAGAAAAATGCAAAGGTTATCCTGGCCGCGAACAAGGCTGAAGGTAAGGCAGGGGATGAAGGATATTACGATGCGTTCTCTTTGGGGTTGGGAGAGCCGGTTGCGTTATCCGCAGAGCATAATATCGGCATGGATGAACTGCGTGAGCGGTTGATGCCATTCGACCTGACCGAATACACGGATGAAACGGACAGTTTCCAAGAACGCGAGGACGGCCCTGTCCAGATTGCCATTGTCGGCAGGCCCAATGCGGGCAAATCGACCCTTGTGAATCAGATCCTTGGTCATGACCGCATGCTGACCGGTCCGGAGGCGGGCATAACCCGCGATGCGATCGGGGTCAGTTTCAACTGGGGCGGAATGCCGGTCAAAATCTTTGATACTGCCGGTATGCGTAAAAAGGCCAAGGTGAATGAAAAGCTTGAAAAGATGTCCGTGCAGGACGGCCTGCGCGCATTTAAATTCGCCGAAGTTGTTGTCGTTCTGATTGATGCTCAAAACCCTCTGGAGTCGCAGGATTTACGTATTGCCGATCTCGCAGAGCGGGAGGGCAGGGCCATTGTCATTGGGGTCAATAAATGGGATCTGATAGATGATAAACCCGCTAAACTGGCCGGCCTGAAAGAGGCATTGACCCGATTGTTGCCCCAGATGCGGGGGGTTCCTATTGTTACCATGTCCGCACTTGACGGGCGTGGTATGTCGCGCCTGCGCGATGCGGTGCTAGAGGCGCATACAGTCTGGAATATCCGTATCCCGACGGCAAAACTCAATCGCTGGTTGGCTGATATGGTTTCGCGTCACCCGCCCCCTGCACCCGGGGGCAGGCGCATCCGCCTGCGTTATATGACGCAAGCGAAGGCACGGCCGCCTACATTCATTGTTTTTACGTCCCGTCCGGAAGATTTGCCTGAAGCATACACCCGTTACCTCGTAAACGGCCTGCGGGAAGAGTTCGGGTTAAACGGGACGCCAATCCGTCTGCTTCTGCGTAAAGGTGATAACCCTTACGCGGGTTAAGGTGCAGCCGTTTGACAAGATTTCTGTTGTGACAATACTTTATGATATGCTGCAATACGCCTTACTGCGCATCAGGGTATTGAACGTTGACATAGTCGGTTCCTGATACCATCAAAGGTTGCAGGGACTATTAGAAAGTTGGAGTTTATTATGAAACGTATTGTTGTCGTTTCCGGGATCCTTGCAATTTTATCCGCGCCGGTATCAGCGAATGATCTGCTTGGCGGCATTATCGGCCAGGCACAAACCAATGCTAAAGCCAGTGCTTTTGATGCGGTTGTCGGCAGTCAGGTGCCGGGTGCAAAGGTTTTGACCGATAATCTTTCTGCCGGACAAAAAGCTCAATTGTTTGATCTTGGTGCCAGTAATGCAGGAAGCATCGGACAGGCGGGTTCTGTCCTTGGCGGTGGTGCCGGTGGCACAGGAACAGCTCTTGGTGCAGCCGCTCTTGGGAGTGTTTTGACCGGCGGTCAGCAACAGCAGCCCGTTTACGGTCAGCAAGCGCAACCCGTTTACGGTCAGCAGCCCCAGCCTGTTTACGGTCAGCAGCCCCAGCCTGTTTACGGTCAGCAGCCCCAGCCTGTTT
>CALFWP010000141.1 GCA_937927905.1 uncultured Neomegalonema sp. | reverse complement strand
TCAATCATTTCTTTCCATTGAGCGATCCAGCCGACTGTTCTGGCAAGAGCAAAAATTGCGGTAAACATTGAAGTCGGGAAGCCCATGGCACTGAGAACAATACCTGAATAGAAATCAACATTCGGATACAAGTTTCTGTTCACGAAATACTCATCCTCAAGAGCAATTTTTTCAAGCTCCTGGGCAACCTTGAGAATCGGATCGTTTTCAACGCCAACGAGCTCGAGCACCTCTTTCGCGCTTTCTTGCATCACTTTAGCGCGCGGGTCATAACTCTTATAGACACGGTGACCGAAGCCCATAAGCCGGAAAGGGTCATCCTTGTCTTTGGCCCGTTTGATGTATTCCGGAATGCGGCTAACATCACCGATTTCCTGCAACATCATCAGAGCGGCTTCGTTCGCTCCGCCGTGAGCCGGTCCCCATAGGCAGGCAACACCTGCTGCAATACAGGCGAAAGGATTTGCATTCGATGATCCGGCAAGGCGTACCGTTGACGTTGAGGCGTTTTGCTCATGGTCGGCATGCAGTGTAAAAATCCGGTCCATGGCTTTGGCCATAATCGGATTAACTTCGTAGTTTTCAGTCGGAACAGAAAAACACATATGCATGAAGTTTGCTGCATATGATAGATCGTTACGCGGATAGACGAATGGCTGTCCGACAGAGTATTTGTAAGCCCATGCTGCAATTGTCGGCATCTTTGCGATCATGCGCACGGATGCGATTTCACGCTGCATGGGATCACGGATATCTATAGAATCGTGATAAAATGCCGAGAGAGCACCGACCACACCTGTCATAATTGCCATCGGGTGTGCATCACGGCGGAAACCGCGATAGAAATTCGTCATCTGCTCATGGAGCATGGTGTGGTTTGTCACCAGGTTTTTGAATTCCTGCAATAATTTCTTTTCCGGCAGGTTTCCATAAAGCAGTAGGTAACAGACCTCGAGGAAATGGCTGTCTTCTGCAAGCTGATCAATCGGATATCCGCGATAGAGCAATTCGCCTTTATCGCCATCGATATAAGTAATACTGGAATCGCAAGCTGCTGTTGACGTAAAGCCTGGATCGTAGGTGAATTTTCCGGTGTTTTTGTACAAAGGCCGGACGTCGATAACGGATGGACCTACCTTTGCGTCATATATCGGAAGATCCAGTGACTCTCCGTCAATCGTCAGAGTTGCAATCTTTTTTGTGTCCGTCGTCATGCGCGCTCCTTGATAAAGCGCCTGTCGCGAATGCGCGGCGCCGTGATTATGTGTCCGGGCTTGTCATTCATTTTCAGCTAGGCGCTGTGATCACTGATACGGGCCAGTGTCTCATCACGGCCAAGCGTGACCATTACATCATACATCCCGGGCGAAACAGTGCGGCCGGTAAGAACAGCGCGAAGCGGCTGTAATATCTTGCCGAGTTTAAGGGCCCTCTGTTCCGCAAAGGCTTTTGTAACTGTCTCAAGCTCTTCGGTGTTCCAGCTTGTAACTGTCCGCAGCTTCTCTGTCAAATCACCCAGCATGGAACGGGCGTCATCCGTAAGTTGTTTCTGCGCCTTTTCGTCAAATGATATCGGACGCTCTGCAAAGATATATCCGGCGGTATCCAGAAGTTCATTTAATGTTTTAGCCCGCTCTTTTAATGCCGTCATTGCAGAAAGCAAATCAGCTCTTTGTTTCTCTGTCATTTTAACGGCTGCTTGTTTTCTATAGCGCGCTACACAAGCACCGGTCAGATATTCATTACTCGCGGCACGGATGTGTAAGCCGTTGAGGTTTTCCAGTTTGTCAAAATCAAAACGTGCAGCGGATTTCCCGATTGCCTCAAGGCCAAACCATTCAATAGCCTGATCTGTGGTGAAAAATTCTTCATCCCCATGAGACCAGCTGAGGCGCGCAAGATAATTTCGCATGGCTTCCGGCAGGTATCCCATATCCTCATATGCATCGACACCCAGCGCGCCATGACGTTTTGATAGCTTGGCACCATCCGGTCCATGTATGAGCGGGATATGCGCAAACACCGGTGGCTGCCAGCCAAGTCCGTTGTAGATCAGTGTTTGGCGTGCGGCATTTGTGAGGTGATCGTCACCTCTGATCACATGGGTAACGCCCATTTCATGATCATCGACAACAACTGCCAGCATATAAGTCGGAACCCCGTCAGAACGGAGCAGGATCAAATCATCCAGTTGATCATTCGCCCAGGTGACAAGTCCCTGTACCTTATCATCCACTTTGGTTTCGCCGTCTTTCGGCGCTTTGAGCCGGATTGCATAAGATGCAGCCTCTGGCCAATCCGCCTCTGATTTATCCCGCCACGGACTATTGAAGCCCGGCGCACGTTTTTCGGCTTTCGCAAGTTCCCTGGCGGCGTCAATTTCCTCTTTGGTGGCATAGCACCGGTAAGCGCTGCCATTTTCCAGCATCTGCCGGGCAGCCGCAACATGCCGTTCTATTCTGGAATACTGGCTGACCGCATCACCGTCCCAATCCAGACCCATCCAACGCATACCGGCAAAGATCGCTTCGGTCGCTTCAGAGGTGGAGCGGGCACGGTCCGTGTCTTCTATCCTGAGGAGAAATTTCCCCCCGTGATGCCGCGCAAACAGCCAGTTGAACAGTGCCGTCCGTGCGCCGCCGATATGTAAAAACCCGGTCGGGGAGGGCGCAAAGCGTGTGACGACCTGTGATCCCTGAATAGTGTTTGAAGGCGAAGCGGTCATTGTGTTTTCCTGGGGCATGGCAATTGTGCCTATTGGGGGACATCAATATGCGGCCTTATGGCTGAGACAACCGAACGCGTAAAGCTGTTATGGCAGGCACAGCGCAGGCAGTATGCGCTGTGGTGCCCTGTCCTGATTGCAACTGGCATCGGGATGCGCTTCGGTTTTGACGGACCTTTGCCGTTTTCTGCGCTTTTAGCCGCCCTCGGATGCGCATGTTTTGCAGGTCTTTATTCGTACCGTAAGGGTAAGGAGGCGGGCACTATTGCCGGTGTAGTGACTGCATTGCTGATATCCGGTGCGCTGGTTGCTTCGCTCAGAATTGCCTCCGTTGATGCGCCCGTCCTTGCCGGAACCTATAACGGCCATGTTGAGGGGCGCATTATCGCAGTCGAACGTGCGAGATCCGGTGCACCGCGCGTGGTTTTAGATCACCTTGAGTTTGCCGGGCTGCATCCGGTGTCTGTGCCAGCTAAAATCCGCCTGACACTTGTGGATGTAATCGATGTGTTGCCCGTTGGAAGCCGGATTTCGGCGAAGGCAACGGTTTCTGCGCCTTCCGGACCCGCTGCGCCGGGCGCATTTGATTTTTCCCGTCAGGCATATTTCCGGAAAATCGGCGGTGTCGGATATGCGCGCGGCGTTGTTACTGTAACGGCACCGGCAATGACGGGGGAATTGCAGCTGCAGAAATTGCGGGCCGGTATCTCCCGTGCTCTGCAGAGCGAAATTGGAGGAGTGCAGGGCGAGGTTGCAGCCGCATTAATTGTCGGGGACCGTGCAAAAATACCTGATGAAACCATTACTGCGCTGCGCGATTCCGGTTTGGCTCATCTGCTGGCTATTTCCGGTTTACATATCGGGTTAATGAGCGCGCTGATGTATTGGCTGGTTCGTTTTTGTCTTGCTATGCTTCCGGTCTTTGCCAGTCGTTTTCCTATCCGGAAAATCGCTGCTGTTACCGGTGTTATTGCGGCCGCTGCTTATCTTGCGCTTTCGGGCGCCGGGGTGGCAACGCAGCGTGCCTTTATCATGGCTACTGTCGCATTCGGAGCGATTCTGCTGGACCGGCCTGCTGTCAGTATGCGCGGTTTGGCTGCGGCTGCCTGTATTGTCTTAAGTTTGCGGCCTGAAAGCCTGTTTGAGGCAGGATTTCAGATGTCGTTTGCTGCCGCCGCCGCGTTGATTGCCGGATATGATGTCACGCGGTCATTCTGGTTAAGCAGAGCGCAGTTGGAAGGTGTGCAGCACAAAATTGTCACTGCTCTTATTGCGACGTCCGCCACAAGTTTTATAGCGGGAACTGCAACAATGCCTTTTGCAGCATATCATTTCAACCGGTTGGTTGCTTATGGTTTGCCTGCCAATATTCTTGCAACGCCTGTCATGGGGTTATGGATCATGCCCGCGATCATTTTATCGGCGGTGTTGTTTCCGCTTGGCCTGTCCGGTGCGGGGCTGATGATACTTGGCTGGGGCATCGGATATATCGTGTGGGTTGCAGAATTTGTTGCGGGTTTTGAAGGGGCGGCATGGTCTGTTCCATCCGGATCACCCGTTGCGCTTGTTATGATAACCGTCTCAGGGCTGTGGCTGGTTATTTGGCGCGGTCCGCTGCGGTTATACGCAATACTGCCTTGTGTTTCCGGCCTTGTTTTATGGAGCAACACCAACAGGCCGGATATTATTGTTTCAAGGGATGCGCGCTTAATCGGCGCTCTTTCCTCAGAGGGCATGTTGTGGCTGAGCCGGGAAAAAGCGGCAACTTATTCTGCGGAAACATGGCTGCGCAGAAACGGCGAAGGGGATGTGACGCAAAAGCAGGCTTATCTTCGCCGTGAATGGGTTTGTTCTCGGAATGAATGTGCAGGCAAAACGGGTAATAACAGAGAAATTATTTTGCTCAGGACAGATTCAGCCAAAAATGCGGAGCATCATTGCAAAAACAAAGCAATTCTCATTGCTCCTCATCTTTCCGGATATAACAACAGTGAAAAGGATTGCACATTGATCGGCCCCGTAATCCTGGGGGCCGCAAGTTCAATATCTGTAACGTTGAATCATGACATACCAGATACCATCAAAATCGCAGCACCGCATGCATTCAACAAGAGTCAATGGTAGCTGCGTAATAAGGCAACCAGTTTCCCCTGAATAGTAACGGCACCGGGACCATAAATTTGTGTTTCGTAGGCTGGATTTTCAGCTTCCAGAGCGATTGAATTTCCCTTCATGCGAAGGGTTTTCAATGTGGCTTTGTTATCCTCATGAATATAGGCCACAACAATTTCTCCGGTACGTGCCGTATCGCATTTTTGCACAACAACCGTATCGCCGTCATTGATGCCGACACCGGTCATGGAGTCACCATCAACGGTAAGCGCATAGTGTTCCCCGGAGGCAGGCATATATGCGGCGGGAAAATGGAGGGTTTCGGCATGTGCTTCCGTGGCTTCAATCGGAAAACCGGCGGCTATTTTGTTCATCATGGGGATTTCACGGAATTCACCTGAAGTGCTCACAGCGCGTTCGTTTGATGCGCCGGTTTTGCCCAGCCCCCCTTCAATCACATTGGGTTGAAAGCCCCCTGTTGTACGTATGGCGGCATTTTCCGGCAATTTCACAACTTCAAGTGCCCTCGCGCGGTGCCGGAGCCGACGCAGAAAGCCGCGTTCCTCCAGGGCGGTAATCAAACGGTGAATCCCGGATTTGGATTTCAGGCCGAGCGCTTCTTTCATTTCATCAAAAGAAGGTGAAATACCAGTAACTTGAATACGGTCATCGATGAATGTCAGCAGTTCATGCTGTTTTTTCGTAAGCATACGAGGCGTCTCCCGCCGAAATGATCTATACGTTTTTTGTTCTATTAAAGTTCGTGTCGGGAGTCAAGCCACGTTCCTGAAACGATCACAGAACATTCAAGCTGTCCCATATCAGGGTATATTTGGACCTGTCGCGGGATTGTACCGCTCCTTTGATCACGTATCGTGTTGCAAAGGAGATGAAAGATGGGTCCACGACCGACAGAGGAATTCCGAGCAGAGGTGGTGCGCGTAGCACTGA